>JAIVXD010000026.1:0-12895 GCA_048636195.1 Anaerolineales bacterium | reverse complement strand
AAAATTTTCGCTCGATCTCGTTACGAAGCCATTCTCGGACAGCCTCCTAGGGTAAAAAATTATAGACTTATAGATTGAGTTAATTACCGCAATCGTTGTCCCTGGACGTCTCGGTGGCAAAAAAATAGGAGGTTTGAATGGAAGAAGTCAAAAAAGTTAGGACTGTCTGTCGAAGCTGCCATGGGGGATGCGGTGTCATCGCCCATGTGAAGGACGGCAAGGTCATAAAGGTGGAAGGCGATCCAGATTCGCCTATAAGCAATGGTTCCCTGTGTTCAAAAGGGCTGGCTATTACCCAACTGGCATACCATCCCGATAGGATCCTTTACCCCATGAAGAAAACCGGGAAGGGCTGGGAGAGGATCTCCTGGGACGAGGCATTGGATACGATCGCCGGGAAATTCAAGGAAGTAAAAGAACAATTCGGCGCTGAAGCCATCTTGATCGGGCAGGGGACCGGACGGGACTTCGAAAGCCATTTCTCCCGCTTCGGCAACATGCTGGGCACGCCGAATATGATTACGGCCGGGCATATGTGCTACCTTTCACGAATAGCCGCCGCCCTGACTACCTGTGGGAGGCATCCGGCAATTGACTATGGGAATAATCCCAAGTGCATTGTCATGTGGGGGTGCAATCCTCTGTGGACTAACCCGGACGAATACAAGGGTGTGAGTTTCTGGCGTGCCTATCAGAAAGGGGCCAAGCTGATTGTCATCGACCCGAGAAAGGGGTTTCTGGCTAAAAGGGCCGATCTATGGCTCCAGGTGCGCCCGGGCACGGATGCTGCCCTGGCCATGGGGTTTCATAACGTGATCATTGAAGAAGAACTCTATGACGCGGAGTTCGTCGCCCAGTATATTCACGGCTGGGATGCCTTTGTGGAAAGGGTGAGAAAGGACTATCCCTTGAACCGCGTTGAAGAGATCACCTGGGTCAAACAGGATCTTATCCGAAAAGCGGCCAGGTTGTATGCCACCACCAAGCCGGCCGGAATCCATTGGGGCGTACCCACCGAGCAGACCATCAATTGCACAGATTTTACCCGGGCTGCGGTGGGACTGATGGCGGCCACGGGAAACCTCGATGCACCCGGGGGCAATGTTTTCCACCAACCGCCAGGGACCCGATCCATTTCCGAATTCTCCTCCCACAGATCCTTGTCTAACGAGCAGAGATTAAAGCAACTCGGCGGTGAACAATACAAGCTCGCTGCCCGGATGACCATTGTGACGCCCAAATGTGCCTGGGATGCTATTCTAACCGGTGAACCCTATCCGTTAAAGGCGGGATACCTGGTGGGCACTAACCCGGTGGTATCACGAGCCAATGCCAAGGAAGTCTATAAGGCCTTGAATAAATTGGAATTTCTGGCCGTTTCGGACTTCTTCCTGACACCGACCGCAGAACTGGCCGATATTTTTCTGCCTGCCGGTACCTGGCTCGAACAGAATCACGTGGCGGATAACTGGAAATTCCACGGTTACGTGCTGGCAAGGCAGAAAGTGGTGGAGATCGGCGAGTGCTGGCAAGACCACAAGATCTTTATGGAACTGGGCAAGCGCATGGGGCAGCAATGGTGGGACACCGTGGAGGATGCCCTGGAATGGCTGCTGGAACCGACGGGTCTTACCTGGGAGGAATTCAAAAAGAAAGGCTACCTCCGTGGTGAGCCTAAGTTCTACAAATACAAGGAAAAAGGATTCTCAACTCCCACAAAGAAAGTGGAGCTATACTCCACCATTTTAGAAGGTTGGGGACGTGATCCCCTGCCAAAGTATACAGAAATACCTGAAAGCCCGGTCTCAAGGCCGGATCTGGCTGAGAAATTCCCATATATCCTGAATTCAGGATTCAGGACACCCACCTTTTTTCACTCTGCAAATCGGCAGATTCCATGGCTGAGGGAGATCAGGCCCGATCCCATTGTGGAGATTCACCCAAAGACTGCGATGAAGCACGACATCCAGGAGGGAGACTGGGTCTGGCTGGAATCGCCCAGGGGACGCGCAAAAGAGCGGGCAAAGCTGAACGACGGGATTGATCCCCGGGTGATTGTGGCCGAGCATGGCTGGTGGTACCCGGAGATCAAGAGTCCCGATCACGGCTGGGATATCTCCAATATCAACATGCTCACGGATAACTCCCATGAGTCCATGGATCCGGTCATGGGGGCAACCAGCCTGAGGGTCCTGTTGTGCAACATATCCCGCTGTGAAGATGAATAGGAGGAATGAGATGGAGAAGATTTCTTTGGTATTCACAAAGAAGAACTGTATGGGTTGTCATGCCTGTGAGGTCGCATGCAAGCAGGAGCACGGGCTGGGCGTGGGGCCGAGGTTGGTATATGTTATTGAGAAGTCCTCTGATTTTATCCCCGTATACTGCCACCATTGCGCAAAGGCCCCCTGTAAGGATGCCTGCCCGGTGGAGGCCATTTCAAGAAACGAGCAGGGGATTGTTTTGATTGACAATGATCTCTGTATTGGGTGCAAAGAATGCATCGAGGCATGTCCTTTTGGGGCCATGCAATTCGATGATAAGCAAGAGATTGCCGTTAAGTGTGATCTCTGTGTTGAGAGGTTGGCGGATAACAAACAGCCTTCGTGCATGAGTGTATGCCCTACCGGGTGTATTCATTTCGGCGAAAAGAAAAACATTGCGGCAGTGTTTGAAAGAATGTCATAATCCTTTACTCTTCTCGATTTTCCCGGGAATTCCGTTTTTTATCCCGTCGTTAATGTAGAGGAAAGAAACATATTTTGAAAGCGGGACGCATTTGGCGAAACGATTAGGGATGAGCCAATGAGGTGTAGTATATGCTGTGAACAAGGGAGAAAAGGCAGCTAAAGAGAAGAATTACCTTCTGGTCGTTTAACTTACTGATTTAACAATGGATGTCCCCATTCTCTCACGCATGTTGCTTTCATTTGTTTTCTCCTTTCTGTTAAATATTTGACATTGTTTCAAAAACGGGTTGGGCAGAAAAATTGCCATTGGTTCTTTTCCTGTACCATCAGAACACTGTGGCCCCATTTCAATTTTTCGCAGAAAGCCTTTGCATGGATGCCTCTACCCACTTCATAGTTAGCTCGGCATACTTCTTGTGTCTTTCCCCGTCAATTTCTTCAAGAAATTTCTCTTTTTGTGTTCTAATATTTTCCAAAAGACTCAGGTCTTTTTCCCCCCCCATTCTTCCCAACCCTCGACTCACTATTCTCAGAAGTTGCAGAAGGTTCGGGAAGAAGCGCTTGCTTTCTTTAAGCAGATAGATTTTTCCTTTCGGATCTCCGTATACCTGGGCTGCACTTCTTATCAAAGCGCGGGCCGTGTTTCCCCCTACTAGAGAGAGGAATATGTAAACTTCTCTTTCGAGTAAGAACATGTTGCGAAGATGCATCTGTTCTCCTTCAGTCCTGCCGGAATCAAGGGCTTGAGTAAGTTCTCTGTGAATCAATTTGACCTTTTCAAAAAATTTCTCGTGATTGCTGTCGATCAGCTTCGACGCGGCAGCCACCATTTTGGTATCCAGTCCTTTGCTGATCTTTAGAACCTCCTCTGGGGTGATTTCGATATATTTACGAAATCCTTTATCATGCTTGCTGGCGAATAAAGTGATTAGCACAAGGGCACACTGGTCAGAAAAGGTAACCGTCGTGGGATCATCGAAAAAGTCCGAAAGCAGGGCACTAAGGATACTCTCAGATTCTTTCAAGTGGGTGACCAGTAGCTGGAGAGCATTCAGAAAGGCTATCCGATCATCGCGTTGAAGCATCACCTTAAGGTACTGCCACAAAAACATGAAAACTTTCTTTCCATACTTGGCTATTTGAGTGATATTTCTTTCAAAGGTTACTCTGATAAAACAACCTTGATCGTCAAAGCAACTCTTAAATAAATCGATGAGCTCCTTTGCCTCATTTACAGAAATGCCAAAATCCTTTGCAATGATCTTGTAGTCATATGCGTCAAAGCTTATTCCTCGCTGTGCCATGTTTATCATTTTCTTTTTGATGGCTGATCGTGCCTTGAAAAAGCCTACCATCGGTTTCAGCTTTGAATGGATTCTTCCTACTGTCGTCTCTGTTTTTCCGGTTTTGGCTTTGATTACACCGTCATGGACCTCGAGGCTGTCATAGACATGATCAGAAACCTTATCTAGGCGACTTTCAACATTGTCAAGTACTTCGTCCATCACGGGCTGGCTCGTATCAGTCTTTTCAATGGATGTCAGGAGATTCGAGGCCAGCCGGAGGCGCTCCGCAAGATTTTGTGAATCGATCTGCTGAAAATCATCTCCGTATACACTCCCAATAACACGGGCCATCTCTTGAGGGGAGTTGCCGTACTCGCCCGCCACCAGCCGGGCAACCTCGGACTTTTGCTTTGAAACAAACTCCCCCTCATTGTCCACAATCAACCACTTGATGTTGTTTATCTCGATTGGAGGATGTACCAGTATCTCCCGAAGAGCTTTGATACCCAGGATGGCATTGTAGACGCTCTGAAACTGTTTGTCAGATGCCATATAATTCGGTCCACGCATCCAGGTGTCAACTTTTTTCACCAAGGTTTTCATTGTTTCTGGCTTTGCACCGTTAACTCCGGCAAGCAGGGTCAGGTTTAGGTCGGGTTGATCCCGCTCATCATGAATCAACGGAAAAGATTTTTCAGAGGAGGTCTTTTCGAACACCGCAGAAGAACCAGGTCTCGCAGCCTGACTGTAGTAAGGCAGGATGTGCAACGCAATCTGCATAGCATCCAAATAGGCAGGGGACTCTTCGGGTATCTGCAAATAAAGGGAGCTAATTCCGTGGTCCGAAAAGACCTGAAAGGCCATAGTCAATCTTGTTTGAAGATCGGTCGGGGCGTCCTCAAGGCTCTTGACCATGGCAGCAGCAGTGGCTATGTCGAAGAGGATGTTACCAAATAAAACGACGTAATCAATCCTTTCTGATGCCTTTGTGCCTGTCAGGAGCCCCCTATGACGTATGAGGATCTTTCCGTCGTGACCTGGTATCCGACCAAGCCCATGGAGAACCGCCAAGAGTTCATCAAGGAATCCTTTCGCTGTCTTCGGATCTTTCATTAAATGGGCATCTTTGAGACATACACCTAAAAGGTGTGCGAGCTTCCCAAGGAGGCCGCGGCAGGCATTCAGCTCTTTTTCTTCCTTGCTCAAGGCCTGGTCGAGAGTCGTCAGTCCTCCAAACTCTACCCCTTCAAGCTGTTCGTAGAGCCTTTTCGCATCTTCATTCAAGACGAAGGTTTTCTCTTCCATCATCAGGGAGTTTTTCTCCTAGGTGTGTTCAACACGCTGGTATGCCTTTTTCTCGTCACGCGCTCTCAGATAACCTGGTAAACCACCAAGCTACAAACTGAGGAGTAGGGGCCCTCTAAATCATATTACAAAACCGCTCTCCGCTCTGACGGTTTCTAACTCTTGGATGGTAACCTATTTAAGGTATTTCTCAGTAGTCTCTATTAGTTTCGATAGATCAAAGGGCTTGCTCAAATAAGTTACAGAACCGGCCAATTTCTCCTTTACGTTATTGGCGCCCCCTTCTTTGCCAGTCAATATGATGACGGGAATATCCATAAGTTCGGGATTATCCCGGATGATAGAGAGCACTTTGTAACCGTTTAGTTTAGGCAGGATGATATCCATGAGGATCAAGTCTGGCGTTGTCTTATCCAGTTGGTTCAAAGCCTCAAGGCCGTCGCCCGCTTCTATGACTTCGTTCCCTCTTCCGGCAAAGGCTATAGAAATAGCCTTTCGTATTGGAGGGCTGCTTTCCGCGAGAAGTATCTTCTTTTTCTCGGCTTTCACTGTTGTTGTTGGCGCAGGACCGGGCACCTTTTTTTCCACCACTGTCTCTTGAGCAAACATATCTTCACTGGAGGTGAGGAGATTTATTAACATGTGTAGTTGCTCTGCATAGAACTTCTTCTCCGGGAACATTTTGACGGTGTTGTTTAACTGATCGAGTCCTTTTTCCCAATTCCCAAGATTGAAATGGGCAATGCTAAGATAATAATGAGCAGAAGGATTGGTTTTCCTTGTGGCCACCTTCGTGTACATATCGATTGCCTGTTGGAGTGTTCCCCGATTTACAGCCTTCGTGCAAGCCAATAATTCTTCGTGAACAAAGAGATGTGCCCGGCAATATGGGCATTTAAAGGCCTTCATATTCGCAGGTGCCCAACAAAAGGGGCAACGCCGGATTTGTCCGCTTCTCAATGTTTTCTTCGCAAGTTCGACTTTATGGATCTCTTCCACAACTTCAGGATCGTTTGGGGCAATCTTCTCCGCATTGCTCAGAGACCGTTCTATGGATTTCATGTTGCCGCTAACGCGGGAATACCACAGCCAGCCCTTGTGGCTCTTTGGGTCCGCCTTCAGGAACGCAGCCAGCTTTTCCTGAGCTTTTTTGTAGTAGCGGCCTTCAGCCAGTGTGACAGCCTCATTGAATAACGAGTCATGACGGGGGGCGGCATCGTCCCTTTCATCTACAACCTTGGCGGCTTCCATTAGCATTTGCATGAGGGGGGCACGGATTGTCCTTCTATTGCTGGCTAATTCTTCAATCTTCATCTCCGTACCATCCCACCCGAGGATCTCGATGGCAGCACTGTCACCGGTCAACTCATTAGCTTCAGCATCGATCAACTGCCCATCTTTCAAATGCAAGTACCCGACCTTTCCTTTGGAAGTAATCTCGATCGTACAAGTTTTTTCTTCCATTTCAATTATTTGAAGGAAATTAGTCACAGTAAAGTCGCTGATGAGGCTTTTGGAACTCTTATCCAGCGCATGCTGTACCTTTTCGAGGAGCTCCAAAAGGATAAACGGCTTTTTGAGGTAATGCAAAACGCCGGCATGCTCCAGCTTGCTCTTGATTTCGGGGGAGTCAGAAGTTGTCACAACGATCACTGGAATGTCCCTGTGGCCGCCCTTCTTCATGTAGGCCAAGAGTTCAAACCCATTTACGGCCTGTCCATCGATGTCCATCACAATCAGATCGACTCTGAATCTAGTTAGAACACCCAAAGCCTCCTTGGCGTTGGAAGCAGACTTGACAAGAATGTCCTCGGTGGGTTTTGCTGTAAACGATCCAAAAGCTTTCAAACCCTCGATTACAAGACGGTGGAATTCCTTGTGTTCTTCGACTACCAGGATTGTTTTCATGTCAGCGCACCGCTTTAGATAAATCAGACATAATAGGATGTTTTTGCAACTAAGAATCCATAAAGAAACTAATATAATAGAATAACACTTTTTCTACGAAAATGAAAGGAAGAAGTTTTGGTAAAATTTGCTCTGTACCATTTTTCAGATCGCCTGCAAGTACTAAATTAGTGCCCGATCGAAAAGGACTACCCCAATTGAGCTTAGGGTTAATTCCACGCTTTATTGCAGCCATTCAAAAAACAGACGTCCTCAAAGGCCCTTTTCGGAACAAAATGCTGACCGGTCTCGTCTCGCCAGTATTTTATATCCCCATCTTTCATGAGAACCACCTTTGGCGCTTCTGCTGGCACACCAAGTGCGATGACCGAATCCGGCTCGTATTGCTCAGGGAGGTCAAGAATTTGGGCCGCTCTGGGTCGATCGAAAGTTCGCAGCCAAGTCGCGCCAAGGCCATAAGCACACGCCCCCATGAGAATCGTCTGCACCGCAGCTCCCACATCACGCACCGTTTCCGCAATGGCAAGGTTTTTGTCCTGCGCCACCAAAATGTGAGCTGTGGGTTCCTCACCAGGTTGGGGTTGACCGGCTTCTCCCAGGTAAGCAGCAAATTTTTGGGTCTCGAAAATTTTTCTGGCAAGTTCGGGGTCGTTCACTGCAATAAAAACCAGGGCTTGCTTGTTTGCCGCGGATGGGCATAAGCGAGCGGCATCCACCAGTTTGGCCAAAACCTCCGATTTTACCGGTTCGGGCCTAAAACGACGAACACTTCGACGCAGTTCGATCATGTTGTGAAACGCTTCTTTCATTCTTGTTTCCTCCTGTTTTTCTACTCAACCATTTAACCACTCAACTACTCAACGAGGTTTGTAATGTATTTTACCTGAACGGATATATCAATTGAATTTTAATTTAGCCGGTTAAGCAAAACATCCTTACTTAAAATCACTCAGCACTCATCCGGGGAAAAAGGGGCGTTGCCGGGGCTGAACGAACGGTTCGCCATCAAATAATCACTTTCTTTTTCCTTGACTCAAAGGAGCGCTTTTCCTATGCTTTTTCCCAGAAAAGTAAGTTCGAAACAGTCTATCGCTTTGAAAATAGTGCAAAAAGGGGCGTGGGTATCTCTTTTCCCGCTTTAGCGGGACAAAAACCTGCCTCATTACTTTAGGATAAAGGATATCAATCGTGATTTTTGACTTCGACACACCTATTGAAAGACGAAACACCGGGAGCATGAAGTGGGAGAAATATAAGGGTAAGGATATCATCCCCCTTTGGGTGGCAGACATGGATTTCCGCGCACCGCCCGCTGTGATTGAAGCCCTTCACAATCGTGTGGAACATGGGATATTTGGCTATGCTGTATCCACTGAAGAGCTATTGGAGGTTATTCTTGCCTTGCTCCAAAAAGATTATAGTTGGAACGTTCAACCCGACTGGGTCGTCTGGCTCCCAGGCCTGGTCACGGGGATTAACGTGTCTTGCCGTTCTGTTGGAGAGGACCAGGATGATGTGCTAACCGCGGTGCCTGCGTATCCCCCTTTTTTGACTGCACCCAAATATTCACGTCGAAACCTGATCACCGTTGATCTCGTGGAGGATAAGGGTCGCTGGACCTTTGATTTCGACAGGCTGGAACGTGCCATTACACCACGGACCAGTCTTTTTATCCTATGCAATCCCTATAACCCTGTGGGACGTGTCTTCACTGAGGATGAACTGAGAACCCTGACTTCGATCTGCGAAAAACATGATATAACTATCTGCTCTGACGAGATACATTGCAGCCTCATCCTTGATCTGGACAAGACCCATGTCCCCACAGCCACGTTGAATCCTGACATTGCCAGGCGGACCATCACACTCATGGCCCCAAGCAAAACTTTCAATCTGCCCGGTCTGGGTTTTTCCTTTGCCGTCATTCCGGATGCCCGGTTGCGCCAGCGCTTTCAAGAGGTTATGGCCGGCATTGTTCCCCATGTCGGTGTCATGGGCTATGGGGCCGCCCTCACTGCCTACCGTGACAGCGCGGAGTGGCATGCAGAGCTCATCGAATACCTGCGTAAAAACCGAGACATCGTAGAGCGTACCATCAGAGACATACCAGGGTTGTCCATGCCGCACGTCGAGGCCACGTACCTCGCCTGGATTGACACCCACTCCAGCGGATTGAAGGATCCTGTAAAATTTTTTGAAGATGCAGGCGTGGGTCTCTGGGACAGTCGGGACTTTGGCGGATCGAACGCGGTGCGACTCAATTTTGCCTGTCAACGTGCTTTACTGGACAAGGCCCTGGACAGGATGGCCGAGGCCATGGCGCGTCTTCCTTGATCTTGAACAAACTATCTCATTTTTGGACAAGCTCTTAGAGGCACAAATGGTTTAAAAAACGAAAACAGAGGGATTGCGATGCGTATAATTCGCTTTGAGGATGAAAGCGGTCAGGTTCACTACGGTTTGGATGATGGGGTCGTGCAGGACGGTGTCGCGACTGGTCTCCCTGTACTTCTAAAGGGGGATCTCTACCAGGGTTTAGAGCCCACAGGAGAAAAAGTTAAGGTCCTGAGGTTACTTGCTCCTGTCGTCCCGACGAATATCCTGTGTATTGGCAGGAACTACGTGGGACATATAAAGGAACTTGGCAACGTGGTTCCGGAATACCCAATTCTATTTATCAAGAACAACGGCTCCATCAATCATCCCGGTGCCCCCATTAGGCTCCCCAAGTGCCAATTGAAGGGGCCCGAGGTGGACTATGAAGGGGAGCTGGCTGTCGTCATTGGTAAAGCTGCGTTTAATGTGACCGAAGAAAAGGCCCTGGATTATGTGTTGGGTTTTACTGTTGGAAATGATGTTTCGGCTCGACACTGGCAAAAGAACGGCGGAGGGGGACAGTGGTGTCGAGGAAAAGGATTTGATACGTTTTGCCCCTTGGGGCCGTCGCTGGTCACCCCAGATGAAATAAGTGATCCGCAGCGGTTGCATATCCAGTCCCGCTTGAATGGTGAAGTGATGCAGGACAGTCATACTGGCCGCATGATCCATACGGTGGCGGCTTTGATATCATTTTTAAGCCAGGATACAACCCTTTTACCAGGGACTGTCATCTTGACCGGTACCCCGTCTGGGGTAGGTTCTGGGAGGAGTCCCCAAGTTTTTTTGAAGGATGGAGATATGATCGAAGTGGAAATTGAGGGGATCGGTGTCCTGAGGAATCCGGTCGTGGAATGAAATGATTTAGATTTTTGCGGGCCGAATAGGGACACCCTATGATTTCATGCGGTTTATTCAAGCAACTCAAACTGATTTTCTCTTTTTATTTTTTTACCTCTCATGGATGAACGACTCACCGTTAAGTGGCTTCAAGTTAGTTCGCTTCGCTCACAATTGGAATGATGGAATCCCGTTTTAGCGGGACTGGAATATTGGGCTCTGGGGAAATGGAAAATTGAGTTGTTGTAAAATCCCTCTTAACGAGAATTAAATAGATGGATATCCGTCTATGGCGGGATCGCCTTCCCCCGCTCAAAGTCCGGGATCGTCGACTTGACCTTGCAAAAAATAGCCATTCTCGGACAGCCTCCTATATATGCCCAGTCCGTTAGCAGAATCCCCCGTTTCAGCTTCTGTAGATAGATATTTGCGCGGCTTTTTTGTATAATTCTTAAACAGCATGCGCTTGTTCATCAGACACAATTTAAAACTTGACAAACAAAATGCTCTCGCTTACCATTAAACCATACGATACATATGTTTTAACTGTATTAAATGGAGGTAGAAATGGCACTTGTAAAGAAAACCATTGAATTGGATCAAGACCAGATCAATCGCATCAAAACAGCCCTGAAAGCCAAATCGGAGAAAGAGGCAATAAATACCGTTCTCAAACAATTTGATACAGATCTGCAGATCGCAGAGGTGACCCTTAAAGGCGCAGGAAGTTTTGAGTTTGAGGAGGTCTGAACGGGTGCAGGAAATAGTAGTTTTTGACACGAGCGTGTATATCGGGGTTTTTAATAAAGGTCTTTTTCAAGATCAAATCAACGGATTCAACAAGATCATGTATCTGGTCCATCCAGTGCTCCACGAACTGTGGATAGGCGCTAAAGGCAAAAAGGAAATCAATCATTTGATCAGATTTGGAGCAAGGTTTATCAACCTACAGAGGCTTGTTGTCCCGGCAGCTTCTACGCAGATCCTGATCGGTAAAGTATGTCAAAAACTCCGGCTTTCCGGTAAGCTTGACCCGTCCTATCCCCGCATTTACAACGACGTTTCCATTGCTTTGTTAGCCAGACAGATCGGTGCCACAGTTGTAACCAGGAATATTTCAGACTTTGAGAAGATTCACAAGGTAGTGGATTTCAGGTTCCGTGACGTTATAGTGTAAAAATTTGGAGCTTCTCCCTGACCCGCTTGTTGATTCATCCCCCCTTGATCTGCCATTCTTAAACCCGGATTTTTCACCAAGAATCACAAATTAGAGGCCGAACAGGGGAATAAACTGTTACCAGAGAAGGGGAGCTGGAGACATCCCTTTACTTTTCAATTTTTTTCGCTGCATCCATAGTTCTATTATCCACAATTAAATTTATTCAGCCACGAATGAATACTAATTTACACAAATAAGGCACAATCAATTCTATTGGAAAAATCTTTGCTGAATAGATCACGACTCTATTTGGCATATTCCTCAATATATGCCAACACCTCACCTATAACTAGTCATATCTCCCTACGGGAGAATTGTTCACTTGATATTCTTTCCTTATCTTTTTTAAACCCTAATTGAGCGTAAACAGAATGAAAAAACATTGGTGATCTTAAAATCAAACTACATTTTTCACCTTTATTCTTTGACCGGCCGGAATCGTCAGTATCGGAGCGCGTTCAGACCCGCCAGTTTCAGCGAGCGTAAAGAGAATCATCAGGAACGAGAAGACTCGTTTGGACGGGAAATCCCGATCATCAATCCAAAACCAGTAATCTCGATATCGAACGGCAACAAAAGCATCCGCTGGTTTTTCAATATTGCTTTGGATCCGAATCAAGGGCCTCAAGTCGGGAAACGCATCCGTGTTCTCAATGAGGGTCGGCATGACGCGATTTTCCGTCACATCTCTTTCCGGTACCTCTATATGTGAACCCAGTTCAGTCATGATTTTGAGCATGGAACGACTGAGTATTGCAATTTCACAATCATCTTTGGGAATAGCACCATAGACTATCTTGTATTCCTGTCTTTTAGACCTGAGCCCAAGTATTTTCTTAACCGAGGTAACCGCCGCAATGTCTGCCTTGTCGGGCTTGTGGTGAAAAAACATTACCACATCATGCCTGTCTTTGTACCGATCAATTCGCATCCCCATAGCACCCGATGCCTGGATCCTTCGGAGCCCATTGAGCAAGCGGTAAAACTCAGGGTCAGCCTGGCGGTACATAAGCCATGTCCCAGAACGATTATAGACGCCATTTATGGACTGAACAGCTAACCGAAATACGAAATCAACTGGCCATCCACTGTGGGCAAGAGAGAAAATAGCGGTCGGTGGGATCGGGGTCATCAGGCTCCTGGTAAATTTATCTCCCAGAAGTGGATTATAGGTGATGGTCGGACGATCGGAATACTTACCGATACCTCCCACACCAAGGCTATCTCCGAGGTCCTGAAGCGCGATGAGCAGTTTGCCTGGAAGGAATCCT
>JAIVXD010000025.1:0-12939 GCA_048636195.1 Anaerolineales bacterium | reverse complement strand
GCCTTACCTGGATATTATCTCGCGGGTGCGTGAAGTGAGCCTGCTTCCGTTGGCCGCCTATAACGTCAGTGGTGAATATGCCATGATAAAGGCGGCAGAGATGAATGGATGGCTGGACGGTAAAAGGGCCATGATGGAGATGCTGACCTCGATTAAGAGGGCAGGGGCGGATTTGATTATAACGTATTTTGCCAAAGAAGCGGCTCGTCGATTGACTATTGACTATTGAATATTGACTATTGAATTCAAGCGAGACGGGATTCCTGTACTAAAATTTGGTCCTAAACTGGGTAACATCTCAATAAGTTCAGGCATTCCGCCTGCTTCCCCCTTTTGCAAAGGGGGATTGAGGGGGATTTTTCTGATTCAGCCCGGATTTATTGAGGACTTACTAAACTGGAACTCAAACTTAAAGGATTCGATAGTTTTAGAAAATAACTTTCCGTGTTAATCTGCGGATATCTGCGTCCTATATTTATTTATATTTAATTGGAAACTTCATCTGCACATAAAAACCAACTCAGGCTCGTGGCCTGGGAGGTTACACGAAAATGTAACCTGAACTGTGTCCATTGCAGGGCAAGGTCTGAATGTGGTCCCTATCCCGGAGAGCTAAATACGGCTAAATGTCTCGATATTCTGGAACAGATCAGGCGTGTGGGAAAGCCTATTGTTATCCTGACCGGTGGCGAGCCCATTTTAAGGGAAGATATCTTTGATCTGGCTGAACGAGGCACCCAATTGGGCCTGCATATGGTAATGGCCACGAACGGCACGCTCTTTACCCCGCAGATTATTGAATCAATGAAGGCCTCAGGAATAAAGAGAGTCAGCATCTCCATTGATGGCTCAAATGAGAGTCAGCATGATCAGTTTCGAAAGGTCCCTGGCGCCTTTAAGGCAGCCATGGATGGAATCCGGTTGCTCAGAGAAACCGGGTTTGAGTTTCAGATCAATACCACTGTCACCCGGCATAATGTGCAGAATATCAAGGATATTCTGGATATGACCGTCCGTCTTGGAGCAGTTGCTCATCATCTTTTTTTGCTGGTACCGACAGGCCGTGCAAAAGATATGATAAATCAGGAGATTGATGCGCTGGAATATGAAAAACTACTGCGCTGGTTTTACAACATGCGAGATAAGGTCCCGCTTCAACTGAAAGCGACCTGTGCACCTCACTATTACAGAATCCTGCGTCAGGAAGCCCATGCCAAGGGTGAGAAAGTTGATTTTGATACATATGGCCTCGATGCGGTAACACGCGGCTGTCTGGGTGGGACAGCATTCTGTTTCATTTCCCATGACGGCATTGTCCAGCCCTGCGGTTACCTTGAGCAGAATTGTGGCGACCTGAGAAAATCATCATTTGAATCGATTTGGCAGGACTCAGAGATTTTCAATCAGCTCAGGGATTTTGCCGCCTACAAAGGAAAGTGCGGTCGATGCGAATATCTCAGGTTTTGCGGGGGCTGCAGGGCCAGGGCCTTTGAAGCTACCGGAGATTTTATGTCAGAGGAACCGTTATGTGCCTACCAGCCATCCGGGAAAGCTGCACATGGATGATACAGACAAGCGTATTTTAAATGAGATCCAGTCGGATTTTCCCATTGTTCCTTTACCTTACCGTGAGTTGGGAAAACGACTCAATTTGTCTGAACATGAAGTCATTGGAAGGGTAAAAAAACTCAAGGAAGAGGGAATTATCAGGCGTCTTGGTGGTAATTTCCACTCCGGCCGCCTTAACTTTAAAAGTACGCTATGTGCGGCCAAGGTGGCTGAGGAAAAGATTGAGCGTTTCGTTGAGGCGGTAAACCGTTACCCAGGCGTCACTCACAACTACCTGAGAAACCATATATACAATATCTGGTTTACATTTATTGCCCAGGACATGGCCTATATCGATAACGCACTAAGAAAAATATCTGAGGAAACGGGGGTAAAGGAGATCCTGAATCTGCCTGCCATAAAAACATTCAAGATCAAGGTTGATTTTGAGGTTTAGGGCGAGCCCTTAGTTGGAATCCTCCTCATACATTTCAAGGATCGCATCCTTTTGTTCTTCGCTCATTCTGCCCACCTCTACAAGGATATCTGCAATACCATCTTCGCGAAGCGGGTCTATGGCAAGGATAACCCTGTTGGTTTTCCCTTGAGCACTGAAAAAGGTATAACTGAGGGTAAGCTCTGATTTTTTAAGGAGCTTAATGTTCGACTGCCCAAAGTAAATGAAATGATAGCTCAGGGCTATATATAAACTAAGCGCCAGGCCGCCCCACACAAAGATCTTTTTCCAAAACGGCATAGTAAAGCCTCCTTAATCAAACAAAAAAATACAATATTAATCTTAACCTATTGTATCCTTTTTGTCAATGGATATGTGGAATTGTTTCAGGTACCGTTAAGAGGTTTTTTTAGCAAAACAAAAAGCAGCGCGTCAAAGAAACTGACAAGCCATTTTATCAAGCAATCCATTATGACCCGTTCAAGTTGAGCCTGACCTGGTACAAAACCTTTATAGATCGTTTGAATATAAAAAATAATCAACAGGTTAAATGACCTAAAGATTTGGCTTTATGAAGTGGCATCGATTTTGCTCGTGATTCATCAAAGAAGAAAACATTGGTAATTACTTTTAATCATGAAAGGGGATTTTAATGGGTACCAACAACCTGGTTTTCCTGGAGGTCATAGAATGGTTTGATGAAACAGGCAAAGAACTGGTGCACAGGATTCCGGAGCAAGGCTCAGGCGAAATCAAATTCGGGGCCCAGCTTATCGTCCGAGAGAGCCAGGCAGCCGTGTTTTTTTATAAAGGTAAGGCCTGCGAAGCCTTCGGTCCCGGGCGTCATACCCTGAAAACAGCCAATATCCCGGTTCTTACGAAAATTCTAACTATACCATGGGGAATGACCAGTCCGCTTCGCGCTGAGGCGTATATAGTCAACATGAAGGTATTTCCAAACCTCAAATGGGGCACCAGGGATCCGGTGGCCTTTAAAGACTCGGAACTTGGACTTGTCAGGCTCAGGGCCCACGGGGTGTTTAATATTCAAGTGGTTCAGCCAATCCTGTTTATCAACAGCCTGGTGGGGACCATGGGCAAATACACAACTGAGGAAATCGAAGAATACCTCAAACGTGTGATTATCTCTCGCCTTAACGACTATCTGGGCGAGAAACTGGACAGTCTTTTTAGTCTACCCGGGCAGTACGACGAACTCTCAGTAGACCTGCAAAAACGCCTGCAAAAGGATTTCAGTCGTTTTGGCCTGGGTTTGACCCAGCTTTATATCACCTCCATTACCCCGCCCCCTGAAGTGCAAAAGGCAATAGACGACAAGAGTCGTCTCAGTGTGATCAAGGATCTGGACAGATTGGTCAAAATGAAGGCGGCCATGGCCATGGAAAAAGCCTCAGAATCGCAAGGAGATGCCGGCTCGGGCCTGGGCATGGGTTTGGGTTTCATGATGCCAGCCATGTTTGCCGAATCGTTCAGGCCAAAGTCTGGCGGGGATAGACCCGGGACTGGGGGCGGTGCCGGCGCCCAGCCCCAGGATATTAACTGCCCGGACTGTGGTCATGCTATTCCCAAAGACGCAAAGTTTTGCCCCTATTGCGGACATCAGCAACTGGTATTTAATCAATGTGTTAACTGCGGTAAAAACTTACCGCCTAACGCAAAATTCTGTCCCAAGTGTGGACATCCGGCGGATGAAAAGCCAGCTCCCAAATTCTGCCCACACTGCAAGACCGAAAATCTACCCGAATCTGTTTTTTGCAACCAGTGTGGGGAAAAACTGGGATAAATGGGCTTTACTGTTGAGCAGGATTGCCCCCAATGTGGGGCGCCTATTGAGCTGGACGAAACCGACCGTCTATTGCTCTGCCCCTATTGCAATGTAAAAACCTTCCTCTTCACCCCGAATTATTTTCGCTTAGTCCTGCCCCACAAGGCCCCGGGTAAGGAGATCTTTTATGCCCCGTATCTGCGCTTTAAAGGCAATGTGTATTACAGCAAGGCCATGATGGTGGGGCACCGTGTTGTGGACATTACACACGTGGGGCTACCGTTAAAGGGGATTCCCGTTTCCCTGGGCCTCAGGCCGCAGACTATGAAAATGAAGTTCGTCACACCTGATACAGAAGGATCATTCCTGAAGTTTTCGCTTAAGGCAAATGACATCCTGGCAAGAGCGGGGAAGCTATCCTCGGGAATTGGATCTAAGCAGATTTTTCACCGGGCATATATCGGGGAGACCTTAAGCCTTATTTATCTGCCTTTGTTTCTGGAGGGAGGCAGGCTTTTTGACGCCATACTAAACAGACCCCTTGCCAGGTTTTCTCAAGATCAGGACGTCTTTAAGCAATCTGTAAACAGGACCCCCCAGTGGAAACTCACTTTTTTGCCCACCCTGTGCCCGCAGTGTGGTTGGAATCTGGAGGGAGAAAGAGATAGTGTAGTCCTGACCTGCAGCAACTGTGAAACTGCCTGGGAGGCGTCAAATAGCAAGTTCGTGCAGGTAAACTTCTTAAAAGTTCCGGGGAATGGGGAAAACACTGTTTATTTGCCTTTCTGGAAGATATCTGCTGCAACGGCCGAGGGTGTGAAAATTAATTCATTCGCCGATTTTATCCGGCTGACCAACCAGCCCAGAGTTGTGGAAAAGGAATGGGAAGGCCAGGATATGAGCTTTTGGAGTCCGGCCTTTAAGATCCGACCCAAGGTTTACTTAAATCTGTCAAGGCAGTTCACCATTTCACAGGAGAATTTCCGGACAGAAGAGGCAATCCCTAAGAAGAACCTTTATCCTGTGACGCTGCCCCAAACCGAAGCTGCCCAGAGCATGAAGATTACCCTGGCCAGTTCAGCCCTTAACAAAAAGATGGTCCTTCCCAACCTGCCACGCATCAGGTTTGACATAAAAGACTCGACCTTGGTTTATCTCCCTTTTACAGATACTGGCCATGAGATGGTCCAGCAACACTTGCGCATCAGTATCAATAAAAACACACTGGAATTTGGACGGCAGCTATAGTCGATTGAACTGTCTACCCTAACGTTGCAGACCTGCACCGAGGAAAAACGCGCCAGAGTGCGCCAGATGTGGCTGAGCACAGCCTCGGACAGGTCGTAGCATACTTAACAGTATGTGAGATCCTGGCCGATGCGAGCACAGGCGCAGATGGTGTGCTCTGGTGCGAGCGTAGCGGTTTTTGCCGGTGTGGGTTTGCAACGTTAGGGTAAAGGGTAAGAGGAGGAGAGCAGATGGCAGAAGCGGTAATAGTTGGCATCCAGAGCAGAGGTTTGTGGTACAGGTTAAGGGCGTTTTTCAGCACAAACCTGATTAATATTTTTGCTGGCGGCCTTTTTGCCCTTCTTGCCATCTTCCTCCTCTATCCAATAGGGGCCGTACTGGTAAAAAGCCTTTGGGGAGATGAGGGATTCACCTTAGAGTTTTATCAGGAGTTTTTCACTTTTAGGGTCTACTACGAGTCCTTGTTTAACACCCTTATCCTGGGAACAGTTACCATGATTATCCTGGTGGTCGTGGGTTTTTGTTTTGCATACCTGACCACCAGAGGGCCTTTATGGCTTAGGAAGCCTTTAAAGATTGTTGCTTTACTTCCCCTGGCAGCGCCGCCTTACATATTTGCAATTTCATCCATAACCCTTCTCGGAAGAAACGGGTTCATTAACAATCTGTTTAACCTGGATTTCAATATCTATAGCTGGACCGGGGTTATTGCGGCCCAGTGCCTGGCATTCCTTCCCCTGTCTTTTATGATGATTGAGAATGTCTTGAATTCTTTGAATCCCAGCCTGGAAGAGACCGCCAGCGACATGGGGGCCTCTGAATTCAGGATCATACGTTCCATTACCGTTCCCCTGTGTGCCCCTGGACTTCTCAAGGCAGCGCTTCTGGTCTTTGTAATGACCATTGCCGAATTCGGTAACCCGGCGATCCTGGGGGGAAGAATCCCTTTTCTGGCCCCGGACACATATCTGGCGATCACCGGCGAAGGTGACATAAATCTGGCAAGCGTGCTTTCCGTTGTCCTGATCACACCGTGCGTGCTTATCTTTATTCTCCATAACTACGTGCTGAGGGGAAAAGGTTACACCACGATTGTAGGGAAACCCACTGCGGTTGAACCAAAAGAGATGGCCACCGGGATCAAGATTCCCTTTATGATTATCTCTATTTTCGTTGGCATTATGGTGCTTCTCAGTTTTGGGGTTATTCTGTTGGGCGCCTTTGTAAAGATCGTGGGCGTGGACAATACCTTTGTGATGGATCATGTACTTAATATGCAGTCCAACATCGCAATCTGGAATAGTATCAAGGTATCTCTTGGGGCCGGCCTGTTCGGCGCCATAGTCGGTACCTTGCTGGCCTATGTGATTATGCGGGGTAAATTTCACGGCAAGCATATTATGGAGATGGTGGCCCTTTCCGGCTTTGCGCTTCCTGGAACGGTCATCGGTGTTGGGTATATTATTGCCTTTAACCGCCCCCCGTTTCTTTTGACCGGTACTATCTGGATACTTATCCTGAATTGTATGTTCCGGTTTCTGGCCGTGGGCGTTGAGGCTGGTATAAGCAAACTCCACCAGATCAGTATAGAAATTGAAGAGGCATCGGCCGATCTTGGGGCCGATTTCCTGACCATATTTTTCAAGGTTGTCCTTCCCCTCATGTTTTCAGCATTTATCGCGGGTTTTATTTACACGTTCATGACGACAATGATGTCTCTTAGCTCGGTGATCTTTCTGGTAACCCCTGGCTTTGATCTGGCATCTGTGTATATTTATCTTACGGCTCAACTGGGAGAATTGGGCCTTGCCTCTGCAGCAACCATGAAGGTGATCGCCATCGTAGCAATTTCTCTGGGCATCCTAAAAATAGTTGCAAAGAAAACAAGACTGGATTTCGGCAAAAAGTAAGGAGCGTAGTGAAATGGAAACTAACAAGAAACCTATGGTGGAATTAAGGGATATATATAAAAGCTTTGGAGATGTGGAGGTGCTCAAAGGCATCTCTGGTAGGATCGACAAGGGCGAATTGCTGACCTTTGTGGGACCCAGCGGATGCGGAAAGACTACCCTGCTCAGAATTGTAGGCGGATTTACCACGGCGACTTCCGGGCAGGTCATTCTTGATGGCGAGGATATCGGTGGTTTGCCGCCTAATATGCGCGATACCAGGATGGTCTTTCAAAGCTATGCCCTTTTCCCCCATATGACGGTTGAGAAAAACATAGGCTTTGGTCTGAAACTTAAAAAATGGCCCAAAAAGAAAATTGACGGACGCGTAGAAGAGCTTCTTTCACTTGTCCACATGGAAGGCCTGGGAGGCCGAACCATAGAAAGGATAAGCGGAGGGCAGCAGCAGCGGGTAGCCCTGGCCAGGGCCCTGGCCCTTGAACCCAAGGTGCTTCTTCTGGATGAACCTCTTTCTAACCTGGATGCAAATCTGAGGGTGGCCATGCGAGAAGAGCTCAAAAATATTCAGGAACGGATCGGAATTACCACCATTTTCGTCACCCACGACCAGTATGAAGCCATGAGCATTTCAGACCGGGTCCTCGTGCTCCATGACGGGATAATTCAGCAGATCGGAACTCCTATGGAGATCTACGAGCAACCTGCCAACGAGTTTATTGCCGGGTTTGTTGGGTATGTTAACTTTCTCGAGGGTACAGTCGATGCCATTGACGAAGAGACCCTTACATCTTCTGTTTCAACTGAGTATGGCAAGCTCGAGTTGGATCATTATCAAGAAAATATCAAGGTGGGGGATGAGGTGCTGCTTGTCATCAGGCCGGAAACCGTAACCCTTTCACCATCACACGGAAAGGAGAGGCAGAATACATTTCATGGCACTGTGGAAAGTCACATGTATGCCGGAAACCTCGCAAAATATACTGTGAAATTCGAGGATAGAGAGATGATTGTTGATCAGTACAATCCAAGGGATTCTGAACACTTCAAGAAGAAAGATAAGGTTAAAGTAACGATCCCTCGAAGTGTTCATGTATTGAAAAAGGAATCAGCCATCCCAAAACCCACTAACGACTGATCTGTAAAACATTACACCGTTCACGGGGTCCCGGTTTCCCGCTGAAAGCGGGAAACTCTGAACCTTGTGAACGCCTACCCTTAATCCTTCCCCCATTTCTTCAGATAGTCACCAAAGACTTCCTCATCAGTAGGGATATCTTCTTCCACAGGAACTGATAGCCATGTATAATTGAGGAAATTCCTGTAATTAATGTTCTCACTGGTCATGTTGCCGGCCCAGGTTCCACAGCCCAGGCTTTCTGTCCATATCTGTCCATTATACCAGCTCCCAGTGTTAACAAGACAGTGAGGCATATTGCATTCTACTCTTCCCACCTTCGCCCTAATGGCAAGTGCCTCCATGCGATCCTCTCTATTTGTGTGGATTGAAGCGGAATGACCTATGCCTGAGAAATCAAGGATCTTCTCCAAACGGTCAAGCATTTCATTGAAGTCATTCCATTTCCACACTGTCAAAACAAGTGACACCTTTTCACCAGAAAACCTGTCTTCAGGGCCAATCTTTTCACCGATAACCATCAGAAACTTTGTCCCTTCAGGTATGTCTATTCCGGCCACACCGGCAATATGGGCCACAGGCCTGCCGAAGATATCTCTATTTAAGGTTTTCCCGTCTGGCCACATGGCCTTTCTTAGTTTTTCCCTCTCTTCGCTGTTACACAGGTAACCACCTTCAGCCTTCAGTGCATCCATCATCTCATCGTAGACGCTTTCCTCAATAGCCACTGCGTTTTCTGATGAACAGGAGGTGGAATTATTAGCAGTCTTAGAGCGCATGATCTTGTTGGCTGCAGCAGCCAGAGCGGTTGTTTCATCCACAATCGATACAACATTTCCGGCTCCCACCGTGTGGGCAGGTGTACCGGCCTCATAAACAACCTTTATGAGCGCGTCTCCACCAGTGGCCATGGCAAAATCGCATTTTCCCATGAGTTCGACTGTTTTTGCATGACTGGGGTTTTTGACACATTGAAACAGATCCACGGGCGCACCGACTTTCTCAAGGGCTTTTCTCGCGATCTCAACTGCAAGATAAGAGCATTGTTTTGTCCTCGGATGGGGTGAACAAATCATGGCGTTTCTTGTCTTCAAAAGACTCAGGCCAATAGTACATACTGTCCCTTCGGGGTTGGTGCAGGGGACAACATTGGCGACCACACCCATGGGTTTGGCATATATTTTTAACCCTCTTTTTTTGTCTTCTCTGACCAGCCCACAGGTTTTCACACCCCGGAAGTCCCACATGGTACCCCGAACCTTGTTTGATATCTTGCTTAGCTTGTCTTCGTAAACACCGATTTCGCCTTCATCCACCGCAAGCTTCGCCACGGCTTTGACGTTCTCTTCTTTCTGCCACTCCCAGCCCACAGCAGCAACCATCTCATCGACCTTTTCCTGAGGCCAGTATTCGACCTCTTCAAAAGCTTTTTGTGCCCTTTCGCACATTTCCTGGATGTTGTCTTCCATAATTCCTGTCAAACCTCCGTCTACTAAATAGATTTAAATTGTTTTATTTCAAATACAGCATTTGCACACCCAACAGCATGGCCAAAACCTTTATTGCTTTATAGGAATAGTGTACCCCATCTCTCTGAATGCCTCTTTTGCCACGACAAAGAAATCCTCAATATCTTTGTAGGTAATTTGTCCAAGGTTGCATAACCTGAAAGTCTTAAGCCCGAACATCTTACCGGGATAAATAGTAAATCCCCGCTCATAGCAATAGTCATGGAGCTTTAAGAAATCGAATTTTCCATCTTCAGGCGCTTTGATTGTGACAACAAGATGCCCCTGAATACCTTTATCAATGACAGACTCCAGGCCTATTTCTTCTATTCCCTTGTGGATTGCCTCCCAGCATTTGGTTATGCGCTCCCATCGAGCCTGCTCTCCCTCTTCCCAGTATTCCTTAATAGCTTGCCTCAATGCATATATTGTCTGAACAGGTGGGGTAAAATGCATCTCGCCGACTCTTTCAAAAAAGTCATATTGCATGTAGAGGTTACAGTAGTATGATCTTTTGGGATAATCTTTTGATTTTTCTATTTCCTCAATATTGCCGACAACCCAAGATACACCGGTCATGCCGCAAAGGCCCTTTTGGGCTGAGGACATCAGGAAATCGATGTTTTCTTCCTCTATATTAATCGGGAGCAGGGCGTAGGTTGAGATCGTGTCTACGACAAAAACACAGTTGTTGTCATGTGCGATTTTCCCGATTTCCTTGATCGGGTTCAAAACCCCGGTACCGGTTTCATGGTGTACAGTCGCCACCACTGCGATGTCCCTGTCCTTTTCCAGTGTTTCTCTCACAACATCCAGGTCGGGCAAACCGGTTGTTGGAAATTCAAGGTTTACACAAGAGATGTGATATGAATCGGCAATCTCTGCCATTCTTGCAGAATAGGCCCCATTGTTTACAATGCATATCTTTTTATTTTCAGGCACGAGTGAGTTGATACAGAC
The DNA here is from genome assembly GCA_048636195.1 of Anaerolineales bacterium. GTDB lineage: Bacteria > Desulfobacterota > DSM-4660 > Desulfatiglandales > Desulfatiglandaceae > 4484-190-2. The sequence continues at coordinate 2,387 of JAIVXD010000025.1, read as the reverse complement.
ATCCTGAATAATAGTTCCCGACCCGGTAAAGATAACGGCCGTATATTTCGTTGGATCGCCGTGAACAACTTTGACCAGGTCCTTCCTGATTTCATCCATTATGTCCACAAACTCTTGTTCTCGGGGACAAATATCCGGAACCACCTGGGCGTACTTCACGGCATCGGAGGTAGTAGCCGGCCCAGGATTCAACAAAACATTTCTTTTAACGGATTTTACAACATCCATTTTATCTCCTCCCCATAATCTAAATGTACCGGAAATTCTATCCCGCCAGAGACTCTTTTCCGACTCAACGACTCAACCAATCAACTATTTGACGATCTCTGGTATTACAGTTTCCCAACTTTCTTGATGCCTGATTTTTTGCTGGGATCCTCAATTTCTTCTACAATACTATAACCACTGCCAAAAATTTCCTTTCTTTCATCAAAGGCCTTTTTCCATTCTTCAGGCGTTCGGGTTAGCGCGGGTTTAGCAAACTTTTCCCGGTCCTTAAGTGGAGGTACTGGTCTGTCGGCAGGACCGTCGTAATCTTCCTTTGGCGTCAAGGTCTGCCCTATTTTCATATATTCCCCTCTCTCAACTTCTTCAATATAATGTGCTCCAGCCGCAAAGGAGCGGGTAACCGCCAGGATGGCCCATGTGGCCTCAGGGGAAAAGCCAAGATCCATCATGGTGGCACCGATTGCACCAAGCATATCCAGATCCACGGGTTCAGCACTTGCTTTTTGAGCTGCTTTGACAATTTCTTTGGTAAAGGCAATATATTTTCCTGCCACGCCGAGCTTTTCCGCCTGTGCAAACATGCGTTTGGCTGCCGGATCTTTGAGCATTAAAGAGGAAGCCCCAAGTGCTTCATCATTCAAATTCTCCTTTACCAGGAGTTCGGCTACTTCTTCTAAGGATTTTCCCTCGTCATCTACCTTTTCCAGATATTCTTCAAGCCTGTTCCCAAAGGCTGAATAGGCGCCGTATGCATGCCCGAAAGCCAAAATGGATGCACCGCAGGCCTGGGTCAAGAAGGTCTTTGACTTGGCAACAAGTCTGGATATGGCTGCCGGCATGGACAAACCGTCTTCCAAAGCCAGGATCATGACGTAGTTCAACATCTTTTCTTCTTCGATCAAAGGGATTCTGGCCTGATAGTCCACGAACAGCATGTCTACCACGCCATATCCCTGCTCCATTACCTCTGTAGTATCATATCCCCGGGAAACAATACGGTGAACGTTTTTGTAAGCGATTTCTGAAACCCATTGAAACGGCGCCCTTTTAGTATCAAGCGGTACTGTGCCATACTCCCGCTTGCTATAGTCAAAGGGCATTTTAGGACTGTCTAAGTTCCCTATTCCTTTTTTATCGCCTAAATTACCCATTTCTTATATTCTCCTTCCTCTTTTTGTTTCCTTGCATATTCCTGTCTTTCATCCTGGGTCGGCACTTCCCGGTCTTCAGGACCGATATATTTGATCATGGAAAGATCAATCATTTGCACCATGGGTTCATTCCTGGAGGCCCCCCATGCGCGTCCTTTTTTCATATTAAACAGGGCATGTGCCGCACAACTGAATCCACGACACACACTACCGAGACACCATGCCGCATTCGGAGCAAACCCGATTTCCGTTAACGCAGCATTGCCGGCCCCCACAACATTTACGCCGACATACGATCTTCCCTCTTTTTTACGCCTGGCATGAAAATGCTTTTCAACTGCTCTTTGAAACTCAAGATAAACACCTGTCAGTTCTAATTCTTCGTGCTTGACGTGAATCGGCTCTGCCCTGGGGTCACTATCTATGTGCTGGGGTTGCCCCATACCCATAACCGGCTTTTTTGCATCCATATATTCATCGACTAATGTCTTGGCCATCTCGTCAAGGGTTTTTCCCTCCTTTTGAGCGCGTTCAAGGTATTTGTTCATCATGTAGCCATGGGCCGCACCCGGGCCATGAACACCACCAAATGTAGTAATCGCAGCGGCGACCGCGCAGGGAAGATTCGGTCTGCCCGCGGTGACGCCGATTGCGGCGACAGCCGAGGGCGACATGGAATGTTCCATAAACACTCCCATCTCGTATTTGAGCATTTTTTCCTCGTTCTCTGTGGGTATTCTGTTCTGGAATAGAACAAACAGCGCATCACAAAAAGAATAGCCCTCCTCTGCCAGTTCGCTCAGGTCATACCCTCGCATAACGGTTTTTTCTTCGGTCTTGTATGAAATTGATGTCTTTCTTCTGAACAAAGGCCCTCTGTCCATTCCTTTTTCCCTCCAGTCCTAAATGGTTATTTATTTTTGGTGCAAAGTGGAGCAGGTCATGGGCTTGCCCCTACTTTTTGAAAACCAACTTTCTATTACTGATAGACAATGTTCGGGACACCTC
>JAIVXD010000024.1:0-13651 GCA_048636195.1 Anaerolineales bacterium | reverse complement strand
TAGCCTCCCATTAAACAAAAAAACCTCCTTGCCATAAAATCGGCAAGGAGGTTTTTACTGAAATCCAAAAAGAGACTAATGCAAAAGCATTATTTTGGAAACTCATCTCATTTCTTCTCTTCCTTTTTGGCGGCCTTTTCACGTTTAGGTTTGCTTTCTCCTTTTTTTCCCTTTCCGGCCGTAACATCGCCTGCTTTATCAGGAGATGCTTTTTTGGTCTTTGATTTTTTAACTTTCTTCTTTCCTGACTTCTTTCCTTCTTCAATGGGCAGGAGTTGAATAATGGAAATGGCCGCCCCGTCTCCTTTTCGGACACCCTTCTTAATAATTCTGGTGTAACCACCCTGTCTTTCGAGATACCTATCCTTCAGATCACCAAACAGCCTGTGGGTTGTCTCCTTGTCCTGAATATAGGCAAGTGCCTGGCGTCTTGCGTGAAGATCGCCCCGTTTGGCAAGGGTAATCATTTTCTCGGCCACTGGCCTCACGGCCTTTGCCTTCACATCGGTTGTCTCTATCTGCTCATGCTTGAGTAGAGAGGTCACCATATTCCTAAGCATTGCCCTTCGGTGACTTGGATTGCGCCCTAATTCCTTACCTGCCTTTCTATGCCTCATTTATCTGCGCCCTCTTCCTTTTCCTCACCTTCATCCTGCTCCTCGGCCGGTGGAAAATTATCCAGTTTCATCCCCAGGAAAAGCCCCATCTCATCAAGTATGGCTTTGATTTCATTGAGAGACTTTCTTCCAAAATTTTTTGTTTTCAACATTTCCGGTTCTGTCTTTTGAACCAGCTCTCCGATCAACGTGATATTCGCATTTTTAAGACAATTGGCGGAGCGTACAGATAATTCAAGCTCAGAGACAGGCCTGAACAGGTTTTCATTTAGTTTCTCTTCCTTTTCCTCTTCTTCCTCTTCCTCTGGTTCTGGTTCTTCTTCAAAATTGATAAACGGAGTCATCTGTTCCTTGAAGATTTTAGCCGAATAAGCGACTGCATCTTCAGGTAAAACACTGCCGTCGGTCCAAATTTCAAGTGTCAGCTTATCATAATCGGTAATCTGTCCTACACGTGCACTTGTCACAACATGGTTAACTTTCAGGATAGGAGAAAAAATCGCATCCATGGGGATAACACCAATGACCTTATCTTTGGCATTGATCCTTTCAGCGGGAACATAACCTTTCCCTGTCTTTACAACCATCTCCATATTGAGTTTGGCTTCCTTATTCAGAGTAGCTATGTGCTGATCAGGATTTAAAATCTCCACCAGGCCATGAGTCTCAATATCCCCCGCCGTAACTTTCCCCTCCTCCTCTCGGGATATGTGGACCACCGCCTCTTCATCATCAACAACTTTCAGCTTGATCTCCTTCAAATTCAATATAATATCCGTCACATCCTCAAGCACCCCTGGAATAGTGGAAAATTCATGAAGTACCCCATCAAATTTAACTGAAACAATTGCAGCTCCCTGCAGGGATGAAAGCAGGATTCTTCTCAACGCATTGCCGATTGTTATCCCAAATCCTCTTTCGAGCGGCTCGCATGTGAACTTCCCATACGAATTTGTAGAGCTCCCCTGATCGATCTCAACCCGTTTGGGCTTAATCAATTCCCGCCAATTTTTGCTTATTAAGTCTACCAAGAAAGCCTCCCCCTTCGATTTACTATTTTCGATTGGCGATTGACCGCTATTTATTTCCAAATGTCAAGAGCCAATAGTCAATAATCAATTAAATTGCCATACCTTATTTCGAATACAATTCTACAATAAGCTGTTCCTGAATGGGCATTGTAATATCTTCTCGATTAGGCAGGGATTTTAGAGTTCCCCTAAACTTTTCCTTTTCAACTTCAATCCAATCCGGGATACCCCTTCTAACGACAGTCTCCATACCTTCCAGAAGCTGCGGGATCTTACGGCTTTTCTCTTTCACATCAATCACATCTCCCGGCCTCACTAAGTAAGAAGGAATATTGACCTTCTTATTGTTCACCAAAAAATGGTTGTGTCTGACCATTTGTCTCGCCTGATTTCTTGAATTGGAAAAGCCCATTCTATAGACGATATTATCCAGTCGGGATTCAAGTAAAATCAAGAGGTTTGTCCCCGTAATTCCCTTTTGTCTTTCTGATCGAAAATAATAGCCCCTGAACTGCTTTTCCAAGATGCCATAGATCCTTTTAACTTTCTGCTTCTCCCTGAGTTGAACCCTGTAATCCGAAGGTTTCCGCCCGCGCCTCTGTCCATGTTGCCCTGGCGCATAAGGCCTTCTCTCAAAAGAGCATTTGTCGGCGTAACAACGATCCCCCTTCAAAAACAGTTTTAAATTCTCCTGCCGGCATAACCTGCAAGATGAACCAACATATCTGGCCAAACTATCCCCTCCCCTGTGCCTTACCGTCTTTTTCTCTCAACTTTAGATCACTTTAAGCACTTTAGTTCACTTTAGTTTACTTTCCTCATACCCTTCGCCTCTTAGGGGGCCTGCACCCATTGTGGGGTATCGGGGTTACATCCCTGATAACGGTCACAGTAAGCCCTTCTACCTGAAGGGCACGCAGTGCTGCTTCCCTCCCTACTCCCGGTCCCTTCACTCGCACTTCAGCCACTTTCAATCCCTGATCCATAGCCTGTTTTATGGCATCCCGGCCAGCAATTTGGGCAGCAAAGGGCGTGCTTTTTCGCGAACCCTTGACTCCCCCCCTGCCTGCGCTTGACTGGGCTATGACGTTTCCTGCAGGGTCAGTGATGGTCACGATAGTGTTATTAAAAGTGGATTGTATATGTACAATTCCACTGGGAACATTTCTTTTCTCTTTCTTGCTCTTGCCTCTCTTTTTTGTGGCTTTTGCCATGCTCTTTCCTCAAATTACGATTTTTTCCGCTTGCTCATGACAGACCTTCTAGGACCTTTTCTCGTTCTGGCATTAGTACTTGTCCTCTGACCTCTGACCGGAAGACCTCTTCTATGCCTCAGCCCGCGATACGCGCCTAAATCCATTAGCCTTTTTATGTTCATGGATATTTCACGCCTGAGATCGCCTTCAACTTGGTATTTTTCGTCAATAATCTTCCGGATACCGGTGAGCTGCTCGGCTGTGATTTCATCCGATTTGATATTCCAGTCTATTTCCGCTTCGCTAAGTATCTTTTGTGAAGAACTCCTGCCTATACCATAAATATAGGTTAAGGCAATCTCCATCCTTTTTCCCCTTGGTAAATCAACTCCCGCAATTCTGGCCAATCTCCACTCCCTTTATGTTAATTTGAACTAAAGCCTGAACCAATCACCCTTGTCTTTGCTTATGGCGAGGGTTCTCACAGATCACACGCACGATCCCCTTTCGTTTTATGATCTTGCATTTATTACACATCTTTTTAACCGATGGCCGTACTTTCATAAGCTAAAAACCCCCATTCAAACGTCTCGGAAATTCTATCCCGTTATTGCTTTCCGCGATAAACAATCCGTCCCCTTTGTAAATCGTAAGGGGATAGCTCTACCACAACCTTGTCTCCTGACAGAATCTTAATAAAATGCTTCCTCATTTTACCTGAAATATGCCCCAAAACTCTGTGCCCATTGTTGAGCTCGACTCTAAACATGGCATTAGGCAGGATTTCAATCACGATACCCTCAACTTCAATCACCTCTTCCTTGGCCATGCCTTCTTCCTACATTATCTATTTTTGTAGGCGTTCGCAGGTTCCCCGCTTCCGCTTCGCTTTAGACGGGATCTTCGACAGGGTTAACCGTGAACAGTTACACAGGCAGCTACCTTCCTTTGCCAAAACCCTTTTTCATAAAGCCCTCATAGTGCCGTGTCAACATATGTGATTCAATCTGGTTGGTGGTGTCCATGGCCACACCGACCACAATTAAAAGGGCAGTCCCGCCAAAATAGAAGGGGACATTTAATTGATAGATCATAATCTGAGGTAGCACACACACTGCTGACACATAAATAGCCCCTGACAATGTTAGTCTTGTTAGAACCCGATCAATATATTCCGCCGTATTTTTCCCGGGCCTAATTCCAGGGATAAATCCACCATAACGTTTCATATTATCGGCCACATCAACCGGATTAAATTGCACTGCTGTGTAAAAAAAGCAGAAGAAAAAAATAAACATCACATAAATCAAATTGTAAATAATATGCCCAGGATTTAAGGCATTTACAATGAATTGAAGAGATGGAATTTCCTGCACGGGCAGGAAATTGGCTATGGTTGCTGGAAACATAATGATTGAAGAGGCAAAAATAGGAGGAATCACACCAGCTGTATTGACTTTTAGGGGCAGATGTGTGTCCTGTCCCCCATACATCCTTCGACCCACTACACGCTTTGCGTATTTAACCGGTATTCTTCTCTGCCCTCTTTCCACAAAAACTATCACACCCACCACAATAACCATCAGGGCAACAATCAGAACCATAAAAAAAGGAGTAACTTCACCGGTACCCATCAGCCGAAATGTATTGCCTATGGCTAATGGAAGTCTTGCAACGATGCCTGCAAAAATAATTAGCGAGATCCCATTCCCGATACCTCTTTCGGTAACCTGTTCACCCAGCCACATCAAGAAAGCAGTTCCAGCAGTCAATGTAATCACCGTAAGGAGCCTGAATCCCCAACCTCCGACCGGTACGATCATAGCCCCCCCCGGGCTGGACATATTTTCAAGACCAACGGCGATCCCAAAGCCCTGGACAATACTCAAGATAACAGTCCCGTAACGGGTGTATTGAGTGATCTTCTTACGGCCCTGCTCACCTTCCTTTTTTAACTTCTCAAGATGCGGTATGACGACAGTCAGAAGTTGAAGGATAATAGAGGAACTGATATATGGCATAATACCGAGGGCCATTACTGACATATTACTCAGCGCACCCCCCGAAAACATATCAAAAAGCCCAAAAAGACTCCCTTGCTTATCACTGAAAAAAGCAGACAGAGCTGCCCCGTCTATGCCGGGTGTTGGGATGTGACACCCTACACGATAAACAGCGAGCATAAACAGGGTAAAAAGAATCCTCTTTCTCAGCTCAGGAATCTTGGTAATATTTTGAAACCCGCCAATCATTCTTATACAGCCCTCAAGCTCATTTTATTTCCGATCATCTTAACCTCGCCACCTGCAGCCTCAATCTTTGTCCTGGCAGCCTTGCTCACCCTGTCAACCTCAATAACCACGGGGTGGGAGATATCTCCTTCTCCGAGAAGCTTGATATCACCCCTTGCGTTTTTTACCAGTCCGGCTTTTCTCAGGGCCTCTATATCCAGGGTAGAGTTTGGTTCAAATCTATTCAAGTCTTTGATATTGATGATAGTACACTCTTGCCTGAATATATTGGTAAAACCACGTTTGGGAAGGCGCCTTTGAAGAGGCATCTGCCCTCCCTCGAAGCCAGGGCGTGGCCTGCCACCAGAACGTGACCTCTGTCCTTTATGTCCGCGACAACAGGTCTTTCCGTGTCCGGAACCTGGTCCTCTGCCCACCCTCTTCCGTTTCTTTCTGGAACCCTCAGCCGGTGAAAGCTCTTGAATTCTCATCGCTTTTTCCTTATGCAACCTCAATCAATCTTAACAAGAAACGACACTTTATTTATCATGCCCCTTATAGCTGGCGTATTCTTCAGTTCCACTGTCTTGTTAAGCCTCGTGAGGCCCAAGCCCTTCAAAGTGTCACGAATTTTTTTGTTCTTACCTATCCCGCTTTTTACAAGAGTTACTTTAATCATTTGAACACTGCTCAAGAATTTTAAAATTAAGTAGATTTAACCTAACAACTCCTCAACCGTCTTGCCTCTGCGGCGGGCAAATTCTTCGGGCCCTCTCAATGACATTAATCCCTTGATAGTTGCCTTCACAAGATTATGGGGATTGTGGGAACCGAGACACTTTGTCAGTATGTTCTGTATGCCTGTTGCCTCCAAAACCGCCCGTACCGCACCACCGGCGATCAAACCCGTGCCAGGGCCGGCCGGCTTCAAGAGAACACGACCCGCACCCCACCGTCCGATCACCTCATGAGGAATTGAAGTATCGCCAAGTTGGACATTCTTCATGTTTTTTTTTGCCTTTTCAATACCCTTCCTAATGGCTTCAGGAACTTCTTTTGCTTTTCCGAGCCCGCTTCCAACCATTCCTTTACCATCGCCAACCACTACGATCGCGCTAAAACTAAACCGACGTCCCCCCTTGACAACCTTTGCCACCCGGTTGATATGAACAACTTTTTCGACTAACTGATTTTCATCCTCTACCTTGAACAATGAATTTCTCCCCTGCTTTCCAGTATTTAGTTACTTGTTGTTTATGATCTCCGGCGCGGGGGGGATGCCCCGTTTTCCCGCCTTAGAACTCCAGTCCATTCTTGCGCGCGGCCTCAGAAAGGGCCTTTACCCGACCATGGTACAAAAAACCGTTTCGATCAAAGACAACCTTTTTGATCTCTTTCTTGAGCGCCGCATCAGCAACAGCAGCACCAACCACTGCTGCCCCTTCCTTATTCCCGGTATTCTTCCCTATCTTCGATCCAAGCTCCTTGGACAATGAAGACGCCCCTGCCAAAGTCCTGCCTGTGGAATCGTCTATGATCTGGGCATAAATATGCCTGGAACTTCTGAAAACGCATAAGCGGGGTTTCCCGGTAATGCCTCGCACCTTTTTCCTTACCCTTTTTTTTCTCCTTACCCGCGTCTCCGCTCTACTAACGGCACCCATACTCACAACCTCTTAGTTCGTGTTGTTTATAATTGCCCGTACTTCTCTTGGAATCCCCACCCTACGTCCGTCGGGACCCCAGTTTGCAATGTTGGAATATTGGAGATTCCTTCTATTTGATGCCTGCCTTGCCAGCCTTTCTCCGGATCATCTCCCCTGCATATTTGATCCCTTTGCCTTTATATGGCTCTGGTTTTCTAAAACTACGGATTTTAGCCGCGGTCATACCCAAAAGCTCTCTGTCAATTCCGCTCAAGGTGATTTTAGTTTTTTCGATTTTCGCATCTATTCCCTCAGGTAACTCAAAATTTATAGGGTGTGAATATCCAAGATTAAAAACCGCGGTCCTCCCCTTCAACTCGGCCCGATATCCCACACCAACAATTTCAAGAACCCTTTCAAATCCCTTTGTAACACCTGTCACCATATTATCAATCAGGACCCTGAAAAGCCCATGGATAGATCTTGACTCTCTGGTTTCATCAACTACCGAAACAGAAATACTGTCGCCCTCCATGTCCAGCTTAACGTCAGGGTGAATACTTAGGTTAAGCTCTCCTTTTGGCCCTTTGATTATGAGCTGGTCCCCTTCAAGCCTGACCTCAACACCCTTTGGTATGGCAATGGGCTTTTTGCCTATACGTGACATTTAAACCTCCAATTAAAAATCGCTGCGCGATTTTATTACCACACTGAACAAAGGATCTCCCCACCAACACGCATTTCTCTGGCCTGCCTGTCCGTCATAAGCCCCTTTGAAGTGGAAACAATATTGATCCCGTATCCGTTCAACACCTTCGGGACGTCTTTGTATCCTGAATAAATCCGACAGCTTGGTTTGCTTACCCGCTTGGCTCCTTCAATAATAGGGACACCTTCTTCATCGTATTTCAAAAAGATTCTTATAAGCCTGTGCCGGCCATCAGAAATGATTTTATGGTTTCTGATATACCCTTCAGACTTCAGGACCTTTGCTATATCTCTCTTCACTTTCGAATTCGGCATATCCACAGTCTCATGGGCGGCCCTAAGGGCATTCCTGATTCTTGTCAGCATATCGGCAATGGGATCAGTCATTGTCATTGTCTCTGCTCCCTAAAGTTATTTATGGAAAATATCATCAATATATGGAGGCAATTAGTGCTTACTGCCTACTCCTTACTACTATTCACCAGCTTGATTTAACCACGCCGGGAAGTTCACCCTTTGAGGCCAAATTTCTAAAACAAATACGACAAATCCCAAATTTCCTCAAAAAAGCCCTGCTTCGTCCACAAATTGGGCATCTGTTGTATTGTCGTGTTGAAAACTTTTGTTTTCTCCGGGCTTTAACAACAAGAGACTTCCTTGCCAAAATAACCTCCCTGTCGAACAAACTATCTCAATTATGGATGAACATTAATTACGAAAAGGCATCCCCAAATGCTTCAATAAATAGAGTCCTTCTGCGTCAGTCTTAGCCGTGGTCACAATGGAAATATTCATGCCTTTCATTTTGTCGACTTTGTCGTAATCAATTTCCGGAAAGATAATATGTTCTTTGATCCCTATTGTGCAATTGCCCCGACCATCAAAAATCTTGTCTGACAACCCTCTAAAATCCCTAACCCTGGCCAGTGTAACATTGAATAGTTTGTCCAAAAAATCGAGCATCATGTTACGCCGCAGCGTTACCATACATCCAATCGGCATACCCTCCCGAAGCTTGAATCCGGCAATGGACCTCTTTGCCTTGGTGATGACTGCTCTTTGACCCGCGATCAGAGTAAGCTCTTCAACACCAGAATCAAGCACCTTAATATTCTGTATGGCCTCTCCAAGACCCATATTTAAAACAACCATTCGTAAGCGAGGAACGGCCATAATACTTCCATATCCGAATTCTTTCATCAAAGCAGGCACAACTTCTGAATGGTATTTTTCCTTCAATCGAGACAACCCTACCTCCTCAACATTTTACAGTTCCTATCATAAGGAACCCACATGAAATAATCGATCAAAACCCCATATTGTTTAGCTACTGTCCACAAATTGACTATTTGAAGAAAACACACCCTACTTAAAGAGCTAATCGCTAATAGTCAATAGTCAATATTCAATCGTCAATCCCCTCACTCGTCCATTGGTTCGCCACACTTCTTGCAGACACGAATCTTTGAGCCGTCCTCAAGTATGCGTTTTCCGATTCTGGTAGGTTCAGCGCACTTGTTGCAAACAATCATCACGTCAGAAATATTCAGGGGAGCTTCCTTCTCAATAATTCCACCTTGGGCAGTTTGCGCACTCGCCTTCGCGTGTTTCTTAACCATATTGATTTTCTCAATTATCACGCGCTCTTTCTCAGGATCAACTTTCAAGACTGTCCCAATCTTACCTCTTTCTTTTCCAGCAAGAACAATAACCTTATCATCTTTCCTGATTTTAGGGTGTTTTTTCTGCACTTCTACTACTCCCGATTTTCTTAAAGAACTTCTGGGGCCAATGAAATGATCTTCATGAAATTTTTGGCTCTCAATTCTCTTGCTACTGGTCCAAAGATTCGTGTCCCGATGGGCTCCATTTGCTGGTTGATCAATACTGCCGAGTTATCATCAAATTTTATATAGGACCCATCCGCTCTGCGGAGCCCTTTTGCTGTTCTGACAATCACTGCTCGAACGACATCTCCCTTTTTCACCTTGGAATTGGGCATCGCCTCCTTCACCGATACGACTATGATATCCCCTACACTTGCGTATCTCCTCTTGGACCCGCCCAGCACCTTTATGCAGGAAAGCAATTTGGCTCCAGAATTGTCAGCAACCTTCAATCTCGTTTGAGTCTGTATCATATCCCCAACCCCGGTGAGCTATCTCTCCATTAAACCTAAGCTACAATATTGATTCTCTCAATGACATGCCACCTCTTCCTCTTGCTGAGAGGTCGGCTTTCAATGATCCTCACCTTGTCCCCGATTTGGCACAGGTTTTGGGGATCATGAGCCATATATTTCACACGCCTTTTGACATACTTATTATAGGTCCGATGTTTGGTTAACCGTTCGACTAAAACCAGGGCCGTTTTATTCATCCTGTTGCTCACAACGGTCCCCACCAGCCTTCTTCGTAATCCGCGCTCTGTCATCTGCACCTCAAATATTAAAAAAGCAAATTCATGTGAGAGAAACTTACCTTCCTGCTCTGGAGATTTCCAATTCCCTGATCACCGTCTTTACCCGTGCCAGGTCTTTTCTTGTTTTGGGAATTACGGCAGTATTTCCAAGCTGACCAGTAGCCTTCTGGAACCGCAAATTAAACAACTCCCTGCCCAACTCTTTTGTCCTCTCCATGAGCTCTTCTTCAGTTAGCTCTTTCAACGCCTTTGCCTTCATGAGTTTACGATCTCCTGATAACGAATCTTGTAGCAAACGGCAGCTTGTGACCAGCCAATCGAAAGGCCTCAGCGGCCACAGTCTCGGCCACCCCCTCTAATTCGTACAGGATCCTTCCTGGCTTCACCACGGCCACCCATCCTTCAGGTGCCCCTTTACCTTTGCCCATCCTCGTTTCAGCGGGTTTTTTGGTAAACGATTTATCCGGAAAAATTCGGATCCAAATCTTTCCCCCGCGCTTTATATGCCTTGTTACGGCGATTCGGGCCGATTCTATCTGTTGGGCAGACATATGGCCACATTCCAGGGCCTGCAAACCATAGTCACCAAACTCCAGGGTGCTACCCCGCAAAGCCTTGCCTTTTGTCCTACCCTTTTGCCTCTTGCGATATTTGACCTTTTTTGGGCTTAGCATAAAGGGTACCTATTCTTTTTTGGTTTTATCCGGCAAAATTTCGCCTTTGAATATAATCACCTTAACTCCAATTATTCCGTATGTTGTGCGCGCTTCGGCAAAGCCATAATCTATGTCAGCTCTGAGGGTGTGAAGAGGAACTCTGCCTTCCCGATACCACTCCCGACGAGCCATCTCAGCCCCTCCCAACCTGCCGCTACAGGCAATTTTGATGCCCTGGGCCCCAAACCTCAAAGCAGCAGTTACACTCTTCTTCATAGCCCGCCTGAAAGCGATTCTCCGAACCAGTTGCAGAGCCACGTTCTCTGCAACTAACTGTGCTTCAACCTCAGCTTTTCTTACTTCTTGAATATCTATAATGATCTCCCTATTGATCATTTTTTCAAGTTCTCGCTTCAGTTTTTCAATCTCAACGCCCTTTTTGCCTATAACAATCCCAGGTCTGGCGGTGTACATGCGAATTCGGACCTTATTGGCAGCTCTTTCAATCTCTATTCTTGCCACACCGGCCTGAAAAAGTCTCTTTTTCAAAAACTTCCTGATGTTGTAATCTTCAAGGACAAAATTGCTGTATTCCTTGCGAGCAAACCATCTCGAATCCCAGGTTCTATTGATTCCCAATCTAAAGCCGATCGGATGAACTTTCTGGCCCAATACACACCTCCAGAGCGATTAAACGGTTACGTGGTTAAGCTGCTAAATAATCAAAGTGGATTGCGAACAATCCGAATTCTACATTCTCAATTCCGAAAACACATTATTGATCTACTTCTCATTCAGGACAACAGTAAGATGACTCGTTCTCTTCCTTATGGACGTTGCACGCCCTTGTGCCCGGGGCCGCCACCGCTTCAGAGTTGGTCCTTCGTCAGCATAAACCCGCATTATGTAAAGGGAGTCCACGTCCACACCTGTATTTTGTTCAGCATTCGCAATCGCTGAATTGACTAATTTTTTTAGTATTCGCGCCCCTCTCTGGGGTGCAAAGGAAAGCATATTCAATGCCTCTCCCACCTGCTTCCCCCTGACTTGATCCATAACCAAACGAATCTTGCGGGGTGAAATCCTAACAAATTTTGCCACTGCCCTCGTTTCCATAATAACATTCCAATTCAGGCACTCAGCCTTTAGCGGTTATTTCTTCTTGCCCTTCAACCTGGATTTCTTATCCCCGGCATGTCCATAAAAAGTTCGTGTGGGGGCAAATTCACCCAATTTATGCCCCACCATGTCTTCAGTAACAAATACTGGCAGGAATTTTCTACCATTGTGCACCGCAAATGTCAGGCCGACAAACTCAGGGAGAATCGTTGACCTGCGCGACCATGTCTTGATGATTTGCCTGCTCATTGTTCCTGCCGCGTTTTGTACCTTCTTCAATAGATGGTCATCGACAAAAGGTCCTTTTTTTAACGATCTTGGCAAGGTTTTTCTCCCTCTTGATTCAATTTACACCCCATCCCGGCTTCTCTCCTGAAGTGAGCCGATTTACGATGGGATTCGTTAGACTACTTTTTTCGTCTTTTTACAATAAGCCTGTCGCTCGACTTCCTGACTCTGGTCCTATAGCCCTTGGTCGGAACACCCCAAGGGGTCACAGGATGACGTCCACCTGAGGACTTTCCTTCTCCTCCACCATGAGGATGATCCACTGGGTTCATGGCAACACCCCTCACATGGGGTCTTTTCCCTAACCATCTATTTCTACCGGCTTTACCGATAGATATGTTTTCATGGTCAAGGTTGCCGACCTGACCTATCGTTGCCTTACAGTCCAGAAGGACCATTCGTACCTCACCGGACGGAAGTTTGATCTGGGCATACTTCCCTTCTTTTGCCATTAGTTGCGCATAACTTCCCGCGCTTCTGGCCAGCTGTCCACCATGCCCAATCTTCAGTTCAATATTGTGGATATGTGTTCCCAAAGGCATTTCCCTTAAGGAAATAGAATTACCTGGCCTAATTTCCGCACCCGGACCCGAACTCACCTGATCTCCTACCCGAAGTTTGAGTGGCGCCAGGATGTACCGTTTTTCTCCGTCTACATAATGCAAAAGAGCTATGTTTGACGAACGGTTCGGATCATATTCAATCGAGGCCACTCGAGCAGGGACCCCATCCTTATTCCTCCTGAAATCGATCACCCTGTATTTTCGTTTGTGACCGCCTCCCCTGTGCCGTATGGTCATACGGCCAGCCGAATTCCTGCCTCCCGTTTTTCTAATGCCTGCAAGAAGGCTTTTCTCAGGCCCCTTGCGAGTTAATTCCTCAAACGTAGAAGAACTCTGAAATCTTCTTCCCGGTGAGGTTGGTTTATTCGTCTTAATACCCATTACTTACTCCGCAGTACGTGGTCAGTTTCTTAAGTGGGTTTACATTCCTTCAAAAAATTCGATATTCTCCCCCGGGGCCAGCCTGACAACCGCCTTTTTCCAATCAGACTTCTTTCCCACGGTTTTCCCCATCCTGCGCCGCTTGCCACGCACGTTCATAGTCTGCACATCCAAAACCTTTGTCTTAAAAAAGGCCTCAACGGCCTGTCTTATTTCCACCTTATTAGCTTTTTTGTGCACCTTGAAGGTTACCTGGTTAGTATCTTCCTTCTGAATGTTCGCTTTTTCCGTGATGCGCGGCTCTTTAATCACTTGGTAGATATCCATCACGATATCAACGCCTCCTCTATTTTTCCTACGGCGGATTGCTCCAGGAAAAGAAGATCATATTTCAGGATATCATAAACATTAAGCCCCTGGTACCGCATTACCTTCACCCATGGGACGTTTTTAGATGATTTTTCCAGGTTTACCAGTTTGTCTTCAGTCACAATCAGTGCCTTATTTACATCAAAAATCTTCATAACTCCTACAAAATTTTTTGTCTTGATCTCCGGAAGGTCAAAGCTATCGATTACTTTAAGACGATCGGTCTGAACTTTATCTGTCAACGCCATGCACAGGGCAGTCTTTTTTACTTTCTTTGGGACCTTGTGAACATATTTACGGGGGTTCGGTCCAAAAGCCACGCCTCCTCCCCTTCTTGTGGGAGAGGCAGCAGATCCAACTCTCGCCCTGCCAGTCCCCTTTTGCCGCCAGAGCTTTCTCCCCGAGGCTTTAACCTTTGAACGGCC
>JAIVXD010000023.1:0-13793 GCA_048636195.1 Anaerolineales bacterium | reverse complement strand
GGTCGTATAAGGTTTCCTTAAACTCCACCATTATCTGGCCCCGTCTTTTGGGGGGATCAAAGCGTTCCGGGTCAAAACGGTCCACACGATATGTTATCAAACTCATATCCTCCTTTAACGGGATTTTAATGTGCTGGCGTTTGGTCAGCCTCAGTTCATAGAACTTTTCCTGCCCCGAGGCATACCATTTCCGTTCATACTTTGTTGAAAACCTGGGAGATACCATTTTTGAGCGGGCTTCAAATCCAGTACCGGAAAGCTGAGATAATATCCATTCAAAGTAAGACCGTGAATCTGTAACAATCAATAACTCACCGTCATCCGCAATCCGGCTGTTTATGAGGTTTAGAAAGGCGTGTGAGAACAGGCGAAATTTAACGTGTCTTTTTTTTGGCCATGGACAGGGGAAAAGAGAGCAGGCGCTTCGCAACGATTTTTCCAAAAAAACCCTTTCAAGGGCAACCCGTACGTCTGCCTGAATAATCCTGACATTTTTTACACCTGCCAGGGTAATTTTTCTGAGTGCGCGCCGGATAAAAACCCATCCCAGTTCAATACCCAAAAAGTCTTTCTCAGGATGTGCCTGGGCCTGTTGGACCAGGAAATCTCCAAGACCAAAACCTATCTCAACCTCAAGTTCGGCCGAGCGCCCGAATTTCTTGGGCCATTCAACGGGGTGCTTTTCTTTCATCCAGGGAATGAAAGGATTGAGAGAAAGATAGGGCGATTTCATTTTTTATGTTTATAATTCCTGTATTTCTTGATAAGAGAGCCTATCATAAACAAAAATGGCGTAATGAAAAGGAGAAAGATATGGTATCTAAGAGCTCTGAAGCAAGAGAAAATCAAAAGGAGTATTGGGGAAGCAAGCTGAATCAGCGCTTGTCGTTTTTGACTGAAAAGGGTTTTGAGCCCGGCAAAATCGCTAAAGACGTCACTGTCCGGAAGTTACGGGCAAAATTAAGGGAAACAGGAAGCAGGCTGAAGACAATTGCCAGCAAGGAAAAGAAGGTGAAGGAAATGGCCAGAATCAAAGCTGAAAAGGCGGCCGCTCCTAAGGAAGAAAAGGGAAAAAAGAAAAAAGAGGCTGGAAAGACCCCTGAGAAGAGTAAACGACAGCAGAAAAAAAGCAAAAAACAGGCGAGTAAGAGCAAGGAGTAGAGCCACGGTAATTGACTTTTGATATCCCCGACTTAATTTATCCATTAACCCATCCTGCAATAGCGGGGTGGTCCCAGCTCTGCTACGCGTGTTAGATAGTGATTTGTGATGGCCTATGGAATAAAGTTCAAATGACAAAATCCAAATGTCAAATCAAATCCAAAACCCCAATGTCAAAATGTTTTCCAAAATGATCAGTTATTTAGTGTCTGAACGAAAACTAGGAATTTTTTCCAAGATCAAGGAAGGCGAAAATTATAACCACCCCGCTTAAATACAGCGGGACAGGCATCCATACATTTAAGTATTTCGAGGATTATAATTTGAGTCTGACGTAGAGATTGGGAAAAATAGCCATTCTCGGACAGCCTTCCAGCGGGATCTTCGATGGGCTTGGATTATTTACCTTTGGGTTTATTCGCAGACACAAAGGCCCAGATAACACATGATTCCTAAATTAAAAGATTTTCTTGACCTTTTGGAGCAGGTTGCACCTGCACGGTTTGCTGAACCGTGGGATAATCCGGGACTCCAGGTAGGCTCTTATTACCAGGAGGTTAGAAAAATTTTTCTTGCCCTCGACCCCACTCTCAAGGCCTTGACGTCTGCTTCGAAGACTGGGGCTCAAGTTTTGCTAACTCACCATCCCCTGATTTTCAAACCCATTTCAAGGTTGGAAATCCATGGGTATCCCCAGAATGTGATTTTTCAAGCTGTGAAAAGTGAAATTTCTGTGGTTGCTGCCCATACCAACCTGGATGTGGCAAAGGGCGGTATGAACGATATTCTTGCACATATGTTGGAGCTTCAACACGTAGAAGTACTAAGTAAAACGGTCGAGGACAAAGGCGTGGGTCTTGGGAGAATTGGGGATTTGCCCGAACCGACTGAGTTTTCATGTGTGGTAAATAGTATCAAGAAAGTCCTAAGAGTAGAAAACCCAGGGTTAGTTGGTCAGGAAGACCGCCTGGTTCGTCGGGTTGCTGTAGTGGCGGGATCGGGTGGAAGTCTTGTCCCCCTTGCATCCGAAAAAGGCGCGGATCTCCTCTTGACCGGGGATGTAAGTCATCACCATGCTTTGGAGGCCGAATCATTAGGAATTGCCTTGATCGACGGTGGACATTTCCATACCGAAAAAGCTGCCTTTAGGAATTTTGCCGGACGTCTCAGAGAAATGCTAACAGGCAAGGGCTGGGAAATTACGGTGGAAGTTTATGAGGATGAGACCAGTCCTATACATTACGGTCAGACCTCGTTGAGTAGTTGAGTGGGAAAATATATTGACGATTTGAGGGGAAGGAATTGGAAGCAAAAATGAAGCATCTGATTGGGCTCCAGGATTGTGATATCAGGATCAGAGATGCCCAAAACAAAAAGAAGGAGAAGCCTATTAGGATCGAAAGGCTTCAGAAAGAGCTCGAACAAAGCGAAAGTCAAGTGAAGGCAGAGCTGAATCAGCTTGAGTCGGATAGGCGCGCAAGACGGGGATCCGAGCAGGAAATTGAGGAATTGGAGAACCGGATAATAAAAAGCAATATTAAGCTAAATAACATAAAGTCTAATAAAGAATATACAGCCGCACTTAAGGAGCTTGCTGATTTAGAAAAAGAAAAAACGCGCATGGAAGACGGGCTCATTGAAATAATGGAGCAAATAGAGACACTTGAAGAAAAATGCGTATCCAACAAGACAAAAGGGGAGGTACTCAAAGAAAATTTCGAAGTGGAGCGTTACGAGATTTTGAAAGAACTGAAAGCCCTTGATGAGATCCTGGAAAGCCTTGAAAATGAGAGGGCTGATTTCTGCAAGGCTATTGACGAGGGTCTATTAAAAAGATACGATATCCTTAGGCAGAATAAAGAGGGCCTTGCCATTAGCCCTGTTGTCAAAGGGATTTGCCAGGCGTGTCATATGGGTATTCCACCGCAAAAATTCAATGAGTTGATTCGAGGCGATGCCCTGATGGGTTGTCCCTATTGTGGTCGCATTATTTATTGGGGTGAAGACGAGCGTTTTAAGAATATCAATGAGAAAGGCTAAATCATAATTCCACCGGTTCTACTGATGGACGGTGGACTTTAAGATGGGTATGTTGGAGCAGGACAAATGACCGCCGCCTTGCCTTTGTGCAGGGGGGAGGAAAGTCCGGGCTCCGTAGGACAGGGTGCTGGGTAACTCCCAGTCCTGGTGACAGGAAGGAAAGTGCCACAGAAAAAAAACCGCCCCCGCCGATTTTCTGCATATCGGCGGGAGTAAGGGTGAAACGGTGAGGTAAGAGCTCACCAGTTCCGCCGGTGACGGCGGGAGCTAGGTAAACCCCACCCGGAGCAAGACCAAATAGGGGAACACTTGAGGGTGGTCCGCCCGAGTTCCCGGGTAGGTCGCTTGATCTCGATGGTAACGTCGAGGCTAGAGGAATGGTCATTGTCCCAGAAGCGGGTGACTGCTTTGGGAAACAGAACCCGGCTTACGGCCTGCTCTGACATACCTGATTTTTTTCACATACTGTAAACGGTCATAATTTGAGATTTCAAAATTTCGGATGTGATCACAGTAAGTTCGGCTGGAGTATTGGAGTATTGGAAACAATAGTGTTGAAATGTCAAAAAGCCCTTTAAGTCCATCACTCCAATAAAAAACACCGTACTATGTACAACTGACAATCCAATTGATAAAGAAACGCAATTTAAGGCCGTGCACACTATAAATGACTTGCAAGGTTTTGACAAAGGTTGGGTTTAAGGGGGCATCGAATAACACATGTTTGTATTTGGAAATCTTCTGGCTGCCGTAGCCAAAATTCTTGATATCGCATTGACACTTTATATGTGGATTATTATCGGTCGGGCCGTTATTTCCTGGGTCAATCCGGATCCATACAATCCGATCGTCCGCTTCTTGAACTCTGTGACAGAACCTGTGCTTTATCCGATCAGGCGCAGGTTACCAATAAGCCTGGGAGGCCTGGATCTTTCGCCGATCCTTGTAATTTTAGCCATTATTTTCATCAAGTCTTTCCTGGTACAGAGCCTGATGCAGTTGGCAGTGCGTCTCGGATAGTTCAGCAATTCCAATTATGGCTTTCATCTGGCAGGACCGCGGGGTCACAATGAGAATTACTGCGGATAATTGAAAAGGATTGACACCGTGGGGAAGGAGGATCATTGCAAGACTATTATCGAGGTAAAGGTGTTGCCAAGATCTTCTATGAATCGAATAGTTTGCGAGGAAAAAGGAGTTTTCAAAGTAAAACTGACGGCCCCTCCAGTCGAGGGTAAGGCCAATAAGGCACTGATAGAATTGATTGCCAAAAGATTGGGGCTGCCCAAGGGGGGTGTCGAGATTACTTCGGGAGAACGGTCAAGGCTGAAAACGGTTCGAATTCACGGGCTTCCTTCCGAAGATGTATACAGCCTTCTAAGAAAAGGCACATAATTCCATTATTCCAATTTTGAGCAGATCGACTTTAAAATCGCTTGACAACGCAAATAAGCGATGTTATTAAAAACAGTTCTTGAATTGCTCCTTGTTCCTTATAACTACTCGGAAAAAATTTCAATTACCGAGGTCGTTTACGGAACCAAACGAGTTCTTCATCAGAAGAAAGGCCGAAAGGAGAGTGAATATATGAGATACTATGAAACCCTTTATCTCATCAACCCTGAGTTGGCGGAGGAAGACTGTAGAGGCGTTATAGACAAGTTTAACAGCCTTATTGAGAAAAACAACGGCGTGGTTGTCAAGGTGGATGAATGGGGCAAAAAGACCCTGGCATACCAGATAAAAAAATTCGATAAAGGCTACTATGTGCTTCTACAGTATTGTGGGGAACCTGGGCTCCTTACTGAACTTCACAGGAACTTCAACCTTGATGACAAGATCCTTAAATACCAGACGATTAAGCTGAGTGACAATGCAGACCCTGAGGCGTTAAAGCCCAAAATAGAGGCAGGTGAAGCTGAGGCAGGCGAAGCTGAGACAGGCGATGAGGCGAAACCCACCGAGGAAGTCAGCCATGATCAAGACAGTGAGAAGGTAACGGATCAAGAGGGTAAAAATGGCATACAACAGACCTAAAAGCAGTTACGGAGATAATAAGAAAAAATTCAGACGGACCTATCAGAGAAGAAAAATATGTAAGTTTTGTGCAGATAGTAACCTTGTAATTGACTATAAGGACTACAAGACCCTCAGGTATTTCACAACCGAACGGGGAAAGATCACACCGTGTCGAATCTCGGGTAACTGCGCCAAGCACCAACGGATACTATCATTGGCCATCAAGAGGGCAAGAAACATGGCTCTGTTACCTTTTACCACATCTCTCGTGAGATAGTCGGAAACCCCCTGGAACAGACCTGAAATGTATTTTTTAGTCTCTGGTGGTTTTGCCACTCCCGAAATCCCATGAAAAAGACAGACATACTGGGATGCGTGGGTTGGGGGGCCTTAATTCTTCTATCCTCCGCTTGGATTCCCTTTTTTGGCCCGTTTCTTAGCCTGCTCGCCCCTTTGCCATTCCTTTATTATTCATCAAAATTGGGGATTTATCAGGGGGTAAAACTTGCCGCCATTGCAACCATCGCTATTGGGCTGTTTGCCAGGCTGACAGGGTCTCCGCAAATCATTATCTTTTGCATAGAGTTCAGCCTCCTGGGACTTGCTTTGTCCGAGCTTTTCAAAAGAGAATTTAGCCTCGGGCAGACGATTTTTTTCGGAACTGCGTTCATGCTGTTGCTGGGTATTGGGTTCCTCTTTTTTCTTGCTCTTTCAAAAGGCATGGGACCATTTGAGATGACACTTAGCTATTTAGAGGCCCAGCTAAAAACGACCATAAAAGTATATGAAGAAATGGGAATGTCGCAGGGGAATGCCGGTGAGCTGGGGGCATATGGAAAGGCCTTTATGGCTATCATTTTAAAAATCTACCCTTCCCTTATGATTATCGGCACTGGATTTGCCGTTTGGCTCAATGTGGTTGTGGCCAAGCCGTTATTCAGGATGGGAAATCTTGGCTACCCTGCATTTGCTCCTACGGATCATTGGCAGGCACCGGATAGGTTGGTTTGGGGCGTGATTGTTGCAGGTTTTGCTTTATTTTTGACATCAGAGGGTATAGAGTTGTTGGCCATTAACGCCCTGATTATCATAATGGTTATTTATCTTTTTCACGGGCTGTCCATCGTTTTATTTTTTCTGAATAAATATCGTGTTCCATCCTGGTTGAGGATTGGCGTTTATTTTTTGATTATAGTTCAACAACTTTTTTTTGTAGCTTTGTCTCTCGCTGGGCTGTTCGATCAGTGGGTTGATTTCAGGAAAATACACAGGCGAATGGAAAGCTGATTTCGTTGACGGAGGGATTACCTATGAGAATTATTTTACGACAGGATGTGGATGAACTGGGCCTCGAAGGAGATATTGTTGATGTGACCAAAGGTTATGGACGGAATTATCTGATCCCGAAGGGTATTGGCCTTGAGGCCAGTCCACAAAATATAAAGGCCCTTGAACTGCAGAGTAAAAAAATTGAGGTCAGACGGGTAAAAGCCAGGGAGGCCGCTGAGAAGATAAAACAAGAGGTGGAAGGAACCGTGATCACCCTTTTACAAAAGTCAGGGGAAGAAGGAAAACTGTACGGTTCGGTCACCAGTATGGATATCGCTTCTGGTCTTGAAAAACAGGGCGTTGTCATTGATCGGAGGAAGATCCTTCTGGAAAAACCAATAAAATCTTTAGGAGAGTTCGAGGTACCGGTAAAGATATATCCCGAGATCACAGCCCTCATTAGGGTGGTTGTTGAACCTGCGGAAGAGAAAGAGGGATAATGCCTCAAGCAAAAGAAAAAACAGCGCCTACCTATTTGAAGGTTCCCCCTCATAATATTGAGGCAGAACAGGCTATATTGGGAGGTGTATTGATCAATAATGACAGTATGAATCAGATCATGGACATCTTATCGGCCGATGATTTCTACCGCGAGGCCCATATGTCCATTTTTGAGGGTATGATCTATTTATACAATCATGGTGAACCAATTGATATCATTACGCTATCACAATTTCTTACCAAGAAAAACCTACTGGAAAGAATAGGGGGCTCCGACTACCTGCCCTCCATTGTTGAGACTGTTTCCACATCCGCTGGAATTGCTTACCACGCCCAGATCGTCAAAGATCTCTCCGTACGAAGGAAGCTGATCAGCCAGTGTTCCACTATTTCTGAAGCCTGCTTCCAGGAATGGGAAGACACTGAAGGCCTTCTTGAACTGGCTGAACAGTCCATTTTTGATATTGCCGAGGATCAGGTCAGGGAGGGCCTTGACAGCCTGGGACAGGTTATTAAGGAAAGTTTCAAGAAGCTTGAGAGTACTTCGGCCTCTGATGGATTTGTGACGGGCGTTCCCACCGATTTTAAGGCTTTTGACCGATTGACAGCAGGCCTGCAGCCTTCGGACCTGATAATTATTGCGGGCAGGCCCAGTATGGGAAAAACTGCACTGGCTCTTAATATCGGGTATAATGCGGCAAAAAGAACCGGGAAAGCAGTAGCCGTTTTCTCTCTTGAAATGTCCAAACAGCAGCTCGGTATCAGGATGTTGGGGTTTGACGCCAGTATAGACGCCACCAAATTAAGGACCGGATTCTTGAGAGACAAAGAATGGGAGCGTTTGACGGACTCAGCCAATCGACTGACAGAGCTGCCCATTTTTATCGATGACAGCTCGGCAATCAGCGTGCTTGAGATGAAGGCGAAATGCAGGAGGTTGAAAAAATCACATGACCTGGCCCTTGTCATTGTTGACTACTTACAGTTAATTCAGGGCCGCAGATCCGCTGAATCCCGGCAGATTGAGATATCTGAGGTATCAAGGATGCTCAAGGCATTGGCAAAAGATCTCAACGTGCCTGTCATGGCCCTGTCACAGTTAAACAGAAAGGTCGAGGACCGGCCCAACAAGAGACCTCAGTTGGCAGATTTGCGGGAGAGCGGTGCTATTGAGCAGGATGCAGACGTAATTGCCTTTATCTACAGGGACGAGGTCTACCACCCGGATTCAGAAGAAAACCGGAATATTGCCGAGATAATTTTAGCCAAGCAGAGGAATGGCCCGACTGGATTTTTTAAATTAACTTTCCGGAAGGAACTGACAGCCTTCGGAGACTATACAGAAGAGGAACCGGGCATTTAAAATTGCAGCCATTCAACCACTTTCCAAAAAGGGCCTAAGCCATCGAGAAAGTGCATGGCAAGACAGGCGGGCTCAAGGCCAGCCAACAGAGACTACTCCAAAAACTTTACCGCCGCAGGATATCCGGCCATGAGATCATTTCTCATGAACTGACACGCCAGATTTCTTCTCTTTCCCACGACATTAAACGACAAGTTGCCTTGCTCATAACCCGGAAAGGAGAGGTAGCCTTTGTGATCGTGGGTGATTACAATCATATCTCTATTCCTGACCTGAGCAAATACAGGCTCGGAGCCGGCCGCCTCAAAGGCCTTCGATGCATTCACACCCATTTAAACGGAGAACCGCTTTCTGAGGAGGACATATCGGACCTGGTTTTACTGGGTTTAGACCTTATGGTGTGCGTGCAGGTGGATGAAAAAGGGATCCCGGGCCCTATTTCTTACGCCAATGTCTTGCCGGAGAACAGTGATGGAAGGGGATGGATCGTAAATCGGGTTGCTGATATCGGGCAATTGAACGTCGATTTTCTGGAATTGGTTCAATCCCTTGAGGCCGAAATAGCAAGAACTCGATCCACACGCTCACTGGAAAAAAAAGACAGGGCTCTTTTGGTTGGCGTGACAACGGGTCCCAGATGGCAGGAGGAAGGATATCTTGATGAGCTGGAGGAGCTTGCGGTATCTGACAATATAGAGGTGGTTGGGAGAGTTGTCCAGTTAATCAAAAAAGCGGACCCCCGTTTTTTAATAAGGAAGGGAAAACTGGGCGAATTGGCGATTAGGTGTCTCCAGACGGGCTCGAATCTCTTGATTTTTAACCATGAATTAACTCCGGCTCAGGTGAAAAATCTAACGGATTTCACAGATTTGAAGATCATTGATCGAAGCCAGCTCATTCTTGATATATTTGCCAGGCGAGCCGTGACCCGGGAAGGGAAAATCCAGGTGGAACTTGCCCAGTTGAAGTACTTGCTTCCCAGGCTGGCCACAAAGAATACTGCCATGTCCAGGCTTACCGGAGGAATCGGAGGCAGGGGTCCGGGGGAGACAAAACTGGAAATTAACCGGCGCCGCGTCAGGGAACGGATAACAAGGTTGAACCTTGAGTTAAAGGGCATCAAACGCCAGCGAGCGGGCAGGAGGAGGTTGAGGGATGTCAGAAGGTTGCCTGTCATATCCATCGTGGGATACACCAATGCCGGAAAATCCACCCTATTGAATACGCTCACCAACAGTCATGTGGGCGCCAGGGACCGTCTCTTTGAAACACTGGATCCCAGCAGCAGACGGCTCAGGTTCCCCAGGGACCGTGAGGTAATCATAACAGACACGGTCGGTTTTATCAGAAACCTTCCAAAAAGTCTCATGGAGGCCTTTGCCGCAACGCTGGAAGAGCTTCATGATGCGGATTTGTTGCTTCACATGGCGGATGCCACGAGCGGATATCTGGAGAAACAGATTGCGACCGTTGAAGAAATCCTGGCCAACCTGGATTTACAAAGAACTCCCACGCTTTTGGTTCTTAATAAGACAGACCTCTTAGAACCTGATGAGGCTCATGCCCTGTCAAAAAGAATGGGAGGGATTGCCATTTCAGCACTTCACCCTCCCAGCTTATTAAAACTCATGGAAAAAATTGAGGTGCTTATATGGCCACGCTCTTCCAGCCTGAAGATTTAAACGTCCTGCCACCCCTGGCTATTACAAGGCATTCGCACCCGGGAAGGGAATTGATGAACCGATTTGCATTGGTGGGCTCCATAACAAATACACTGGTTGAAAGGGCATCCGCATCCATGGCTGTGTGCGCTGTGACTGATACGCTGGAGCTCAATCTGGGAGACAGTCCTGTCCTTGGATCAACGATATGATGAAACATCTTTTCCCGATCAAAATAGACCTCATAGTTTCCAGAGGTGGCAATAGCCGCATCAGTCAGGCGGATTACGTCCGGATACTGTTTCTCTTTCTTAGGATCCTGGATGGCCACAGACCATGCCTTTTTATCACTCCGAGACCCCATGGCCCTTATATCTCCCCCGGCATTAATTAGATAATTCTTTATCTGGTGCCTTGTAAGGATCTTAGATGCACTGTCCACAATATAGCCTTTTGCAATACCATCCAGGGTAATTCCCATGCCTGGTTTTTTGAACCGGATGCTGCGCCCTTTCAGTTCGATCATATCCGAACCAACCAGGTCGAGTGCCTGCCTCAATTCGCTCCCGTCAGGTGGCCGGCTGTTTCCCTGGGCAAAATTTTTCCTGAAAAGATCAACAACCGGTTTAACCGATATATCAAAGGCCTGGTGGGTAAGTCGGTAATAATCCATTGCTCCGGCAATTACTTCGAAAACTTCGGGTGGTGCGTCTTTCAAAAAACCATCGCTGTTCAATCGGGCTACTGCAGTTGCCTCATCAAAACGGCTCATGGACCGCGTAAGTCGTTCTATCTCCTGAAAGGCCTGGCCCATCGCCTCTTCTGCTTTATCCCTGGAAGAATGGATAAGGGTCATGGACACAAAGGTCCCCATGGCCAACCGGGTCTTCGAAACCTTATACGTCTTGCGGTTGAACTTTACGGCCTCGGCTGATGCAGGCAGGATACCTGCCGATGCCAGACCCAAACCGAGCAGCCCTGACAGTTTTAAAAATGATCTTCGATTCAGGGCCAAGTCTGTTTCAAATGCGGCATTTTTTCTTTTCATTTTTTCCTTCCATTGTAAATTCCAAGAAATCTTTCCCTATACATTCACAGAAAGTGGAAATTGGCAGTTTCGGCTTTGACCGGGTTACCGGTAGCACTCTTACACATATTTCGCAGAAATTGCAACCAAATCCGTGGGATTTTAGATTTCGGGTTTGTTCTTTATCACTCTCTCATTCGCCTAAGGCGAAAACCTTGAACCCCTGAACCTGAGTTACGGGTTTTTTAGGCTTTTAAATAATTTCCTGGCATCCTTAACGTCTTGACCAATCTGGTCTGCCAGATCTCCTACGGTCTCAAAGTTTTTTTCATCTCTCAGGCGCTGGATAAAATTGACCCTGATAGATTTACCGAGAAGGTCCCCTGAAAAATCAAGAATATGGGTTTCTACCGAGAATACGCCATTGCCGAACGTAGGGTTATACCCAACGTTGGTCAATCCTTCATAGATTTGATCATCAATCAGCACTTTTACGGCATAAACTCCAACTTTTGGTGTCAGCTCATCAATTAGCTTCAAATTCGCAGTAGGGAAGCCAAGAAGCCTTCCACCCCTGTTCTTCCCTTTCACCACGGTTCCGCTGATCTGATAATCTCTCCCCAATAAGACCTTGGCTTTGGAAAGATTGCCTTCATGAACCAGTTTTCGGATGGAGGTACTGGATACCAGGCTATCGTCAATGTGTATCGGTTCAACCACATGTACTGAAAAATCGAAGTGATTCCCCATCTCCTGGAGGAGTTTAATGTTACCTTCCCGGTTACGACCAAAGACGTAATCGTATCCAACTATCAATTCCTTCATGCCGATTTTTTTAATCAGAATGTTCTGAACAAAATCCCGAGCTGAAATTGCGGCAAACTGTTTTGTGAAAGGTATGAAAAAAATGACATCAATATCGGCATCGTTTATAAGCCTTAGTTTCTGCTCTCCGAGGGTAATCAATGGGGGACCGTTCCCAGGCTTCATGACCTTTATGGGGTGTGGTTCGAAGGTCATGACAACCGACTGCCCGCCTATTGCCCTTGCCCTTTCTTTTACCCTGTCAAAAAGGGCCAGGTGGCCTTTGTGGACACCATCAAAATTCCCTATGGTTAACACTGGATTTGTTAACGGCCCTTTAACTTCTTCCAAATCGTAAATTATTGTCATTTCTGAAAGTACTTCCTTTAAAGCTATTGACAAGACTCGTTGATGTAATATAATCTTTCAGATTACATATTTCAACCCTATTTCCAAGCCGAAGTGGCGGAACTGGTAGACGCGCTAGGTTCAGGGTCTAGTGGGTGTATGCCTGTGGGAGTTCGAGTCTCCCCTTCGGCACCAATAAAATTACAAAGGGTTAGCTCAATTTGAGCTAACCCTTTTTGTTCTCAGATAAGGTTTACCCTCTTGACAGTCAAAGTACTCAAAAGAATGCGATTTTCCGTTTTCCTTCCTCAAATCAATATGTTAGCTTGGCCGAACCTCGGAGCACCAAAGAGTCATTTCCCGTTATTGACAAATGGAAAAAATAGGATTAGAATCATTTGAAACGATGTAAAATGGCTGTAAGGAGATCTCAAATGGTCGATATGAATATTTTAAAAACCGATGCCCGGGGGAGAATTTCGCTCCCTCCTCCCTTCAGGTCTGAACCACTTTTCGAGTATGTTATTGAAGGGGACCAGCTTATCCTTTATCCGGTAAGAACCGTAAGGAAATACCCTGATATGTCAGCTTTACCGGCCGAAGAACTGTCCTCCGATTGGGTGAGACAGGAAATGGAAATAAACAGAGACACCCGACGCGGTATCGCCGCAGATACAGCTTCGGAAGCACTCAAGCTTCTTAAAAAATAGAGAAATATGCCCGCGAAAGCCCTTTCCTTTAAATGTTTTTTTGAGATCATTTTTCTTAAAAGCTATTCCGGACTTGTCCCACGGGGAAAAAAAGCCATTGATAAAGCCGTCAAGCTCTTGATTACCAATCCAAGGCACCCTTCGTTAAATGTTCACAAAGCCAAAAATGTCAAAGCTAAATACACGGAGGGCGGAGACGCTGTCTTCATCGCCTATGCCACAAATAATCTCAGAATTACTTTTGAGTATGGTCCGGAACCCGGGATGATTGCTCTCCGTAATTGCGGTCATCATGACCAATGTGAAAGAAAGATCTGATCCTGACTAAAAATTGCCCGCTATTCCTTTTTAACCTCTTTGGATCCTGATTCTGATATGCTTTCAGGAAGGGCAGAGCACTTTCCATCTTTATTGCGATATGGAACAGACCTTAAGAATATCCCAATTGCCCCGCTTTCTGCAATTCGCCATAACTTGCCAGTGAAGGTATCCAGCATAAACTGGTCTTTGCTGGAATTTGATATCTGGCCAAAAACGAACCTCCCGTTTGCAGAGGATAGAAGTTTTTGTTGCGATTTCTCCTGTGGCTTTTGCGACATAAGACCAAGCGGCTGCGCATAAATATTCATTGAACCCAACAGTACTAATGAAGACAGTGATATGCTTACTAAAAAAATTCTCTTGTATCGGCCCATATTTTAGTCCTCCTTTCGTAAGTTCAGACCTCGTTACCTCACTTTGATTCCCTGTTCCGCTTTTTAACCAGTTCAATAAAACCCTCTAAATTTTCCTCAGACCCAAATGCATCCTTGTATAGTTCTTCGCTCCAGATTGAAAGACCAACCTTGAATATGTGATGGATTAATGTATCAACCTTCTCAGGGCCTTGT
>JAIVXD010000022.1:7771-13793 GCA_048636195.1 Anaerolineales bacterium | reverse complement strand
ATAAAATCTAAGAATTTAAATAACTTCTCAATAAGTTCGGGTGGAGTTTATCCGTAAGGATTTTATAAAAGGCTTACGCCTAAACTCCGAGAGGTTGTAGGCAATGCTACAGGACAAAAAAGGCTACACATTTATTGAGATTACGGTGGTGGTTTTATTGATCGGGCTGATGATGGCGCTCACACTCCCGCGATTTCGATATGCCATGTTGACCGACAATCTAAAGACGGCAACACGCAGGCTGGTTGGGACTATTAAGACCATAAGGAACGAGGCAGTCCGGGAACAACAGGGTTTTGTTCTTTATTTCGACCTGGAGTCCAATCGATTCTGGCCTGAATCCTCTGGGATGACCGAAGAAGAAAGACTGATATCACAAGAAAGGGCTTCTTCTCTTCCCAGAGGCGTGCGTATTCTTGACATATGGCTCAAGGGCAAAGGAAAAAAAGTAGCCGGGGATGCTGCTATCCGGTTTAACAAGAAAGGATATGTTCAACAATCAGTTATCCATCTGGAATCTGAAGACGGCAGGCAGTTCACCCTTGTGTTGAGCCCCTTTCTCGGGAGGGTCCGGATTCTGGAAAGATATGTGGAATTTGAGGATGTTTGATCGGGAAAAAAAGCGCAAGTCATTCGGCTTTACACTCCTTGAAGTGATGGTAGCCATGGCCATCATTGCCATTGCCCTCACAGCCGTGCTTGGATCCCAGTCTCAGAGTGTCTCGCTGGCGAGTGAAGCAAAATTCAATACAACAGCACCACTTCTGGCCCAGAGCAAAATTGCTGAAATAGAGGTGGCCGAACAGGATGATCTTGCCGGCGGTTCGGGCGATTTCGGAGAGGATTTTCCGGGTTACACATGGGAACTCAGCGTGGAAGACATCGCATTTGAAGAACCTGAAAATGTCTCGGACCTGCTCAAACGAATAGACCTGAAGGTTTCCTGGGGCGAGGAGGCGCTATATCAATACCATCTTAGACTGTACCGGTTTTTCCCCAGGACGGACTGAAAAAAATGAACATCGAACATCGAACGTCCAACATCGAATTTTGAATGGAAAAAGAGAAAACAGAAGAATTAATTAATATTTTCGCTACGAGTATCAAACCGGCTGAAAAGAAATATAAATAGTTGTTGAGTGTTCAGTATTGATGGTTTCGTAAAAAGTCGTCACTCCGGTGAAAACCGGAGTCCAGGCTCTCTGTAACTGGCTGAAAAGACTGGATTCCGGCTTTCGCCGGAATGACAGAAAATTGCGATTCCTGACTTTTTACGAAACCATCAACCTTGAACTGTGAACCATGGAACTTTGAACCTGAGTTACAGCCTTCATTTCAATACAGTTGGGGTTAGAAGAAAATATGACTCTTGCAAACAAAATCACTTTGCTGCGAATTTTACTCATCCCGGTTTTCATTATCTTCACTATCCCGGATGCTACCTGGGCAAGGTTTGTAGCCGCTTCGATTTTCGTGCTGGCATGTGCTACAGATCCGCTGGACGGGTACTTTGCTCGAAGCCGTAAGGAGGTTAGCACACTGGGGACATTCCTCGACCCCATGGCTGATAAGCTGCTCACTATGAGCGCTTTTATCGTCCTGGTAAAGTATCAGCTCGTGGGCGCGTGGATGGTGACTATTATCATTGGTAGAGAGGTTGCGATTACAGGGCTCAGGGCTATTGTCTCTCAGCAGATGGGTGACGTTCTCTCAGCCAGCCGATGGGGGAAAATAAAGACCCTGGCACAAATGATAGGTGGCAGCATTCTTCTTTTCATGATTCCTACCGGGGATGTCAGTCGCGAAATAAGCCTTGTGCTCCCCCCGGTTGCCAATATCATCATGACGATCATATTAGCCACAACGGTTTGGTCTGGATGGCTATACATCAGACAATATAAAGATTATTTTATTAAGGGTTCCTAATCTTCGTTAGATCCAGTGTTTGTGATATTTGAGCTGATTTTATGGGCGAAGCCAAGAATTCACTGACTCCATTAAAGGACGTTATCACGAATCTACTGAGCGATGGCACTCTGCCATTTAATCCTGACGATGCGAGGATTTGGAGAGTCTGGGATGGGGTGGTGGGTCCTGCTATATCCAGGAATGCCCGGCCATCATGGATAAAAAATGGTAAGCTCAAAGTAAGGGTCTCAGATCCGATTTGGCTTCAGGAACTGGAATTTGTAGAGGAGAGTATTAGAGAAAAACTGAACACAAAACTTGGCCGAAAGGCCATTGATAGGATTGAATTCAGGATCGGACCGAAAAACGAAACGTGAAACCCTCAAGACCCTGATATCGCATTATTGGAGACCCTGATTTTCCCAGTTGCCCTGACCAACAATAGGAGGACTTATCTTCAGGCCCGGCCTCCCCCCCAGGATTGCCTCTACCAGGACCAGCTTGGCGCCGGAGTTCAAATCCGGGTAAATGATTTGGATTTTTTTGGGTTCCAGGCTAAAACGCCGCATGCGAACCAGTATATCAGCCAGACGAACCGAAGAATAAATCAAAGCAAGCCGCCCCTTTTTTCGAAGGACGCTTCTGGCGGCGCGTAAGATATCGTCTATACTGACCATTATTTCGTGTCTGGCAATGGCCCTGCGTGGGTCAGGATTGATTCGTCCGCTTTTTACCTGGCGATATGGCGGGTTACATGTAACTACATCGGCAGATTCTTCGGCAATGGGAGGATTTTTTATGTCCCCCAGAACGACCCTCATTTTATCATCAAATCCATTCAAAAGGACATTCCGTGCGGCCTGACCAGCAAGTTCTTCCTGGATTTCCAGTCCAAAAGCATAACCAACCGATTTTGTGAGGAGCAAAATCAAAGGGATTACGCCGCAGCCTGTTCCGAGGTCAACAACCACATCTCCTTGCCTGATAGTCACGAATTCGGCAAGCAGGATGGCATCAATGGAGAATCTGTACCCATCTTTGGATTGGATCAGCTTGAGGCGGCCATCCATGAAGCAGTCAATACGCTCACCTGGACGCACAATGATTTCAGTAGACCTGGACGATTTCATTAGGTTCTATTTTGTTAAATACTAAACCTGTTATTACTTTGGGGTAAAAATAGGTTGATTTCCTTGGCATAACCAGGGAGTTATTGGCAATTTCCTTCACCTGGCCTATTTTGGTGGGGTTCAGTAAAAATGCCATTTGATAGTTCCCGGATTGGACCTGAGATACAGCAGTCTTCATGCTGCTTTCATAATAAAATAGTTCCTCATTATCCAGATCTTCCTGGTTGAATCCAAGGCCTTTCTGGAGAATAAACCTGGACAACACGAGGACATCAAGTTTCTTTAGTGAAGGGTGAAGATCGTCCCCTATTTCTTCTCTTGCGCCCGGTTTGAGTGAAAACAGGTAGGATTCATCAGCTTTCTGATGGTAAAAGGCAATGGCGCTGTTTGAACGTCCTGCTTCTGCGAGTTTTTCCTTGAGAGCAGAGCATTGCCGGGTGAGGTCGGGAGAGGAGAAGGAGAACTTTAAAATATTGAACCATTGCTCGATCTTTTCAAGAAAGGGCTGAAGCTGAAAATCGGGAGCGTTTTTGATGAGCCTGTGAGAAGGCAAGATGGTCAGACCCTCATCATTCATGTTTGATAGGTACATCATAACATATTCATAAGCCCTGTTCACGGGTCGGCTGCCATACCTTGCCCTCATGAGGCTCCTGAAATTACGTGCAGTTTCGTAACGATGATGGCCATCTGCAATAAAAATACGTTTCTCAGACATGGCATCCGCCACTTTTTTGAACAGATTAGGGCTTTGCAAGATCCACATCTCATGTGTTGTCCCGTCCCCGAATTCAAATGCTATGTGGGGGGGAGTATCCATGTCCTTTTTACACGCATTTAATATGGTGTTGTCCGGGTCCTCGTAAAGTCCAAATATCTGGCTTAACTGGGCGTTACATGCCCTCATAAGCCTTAGGCGGTCATCTCTGTGTGCCGAAAAGGTCTTTTCATGGGGAAGAATAACCCCTGAATCCTCTTCCTCTATGCGTACAAGGGCTATAACGCCCCACCGGGTCCGTTGTTTATCTCCGTTTCCGGGGTCATATGTCAGAGATGTGACATATATACAGGGTTGATCGGCATGAACCAAGATGCCGGCGGATTCCCATCTCTTGAAAAAGTCAACGGAGCGCGTGTATCTGTTATCCCAATCAGAGTCTCCAATGTTTTTTTTCCCCAGTATTAAACGGATGACATTATAGGGATTTGCCTGGTAATATGCCTCCTGTTCAGGCTCTGAGATCACGTCATAGGGAGGTGCGACTAAAGATGAGAAATCTTGCCCTGTGGTAAAGTCATATGTAAGGCCCCTGAAAGGGGCAATAATAGCCATATTTTGATCTTTGAACCTCCGAAATCCTAAATATGAGAATTGAGGCCTTAATTTGTCTCAGAGAACGCAAAAGTGTCAAGAAAATAAATTATGATCACTGGGTTTCAGAGCCTTGAGGTTTTTTCTTCGATTCTGGATAGGAGAAAAAACAATTAAAGTCGCAACCTGCAACACGGAATCCGTAACATGTTATCCTTAAGGAGACTTCAATAAATGACTGCATTAAACCAGGCTGGACAAGAGATTCCAAGCCCTAAAATTAGTCCTGAACTAATTATAAAAGGCGGCATGATTGTTACAATGGTGGGAGGTCAGGATCCAATCCCGGAAGGCGAAGTTTTTGTGACGAATGGGCGAATCACTGCCATTCACTCGTTGGATGCAAAAAACAATGCTGGTGACATTCACGCGGAAATCATTAACGCCAAAGATGCTATTGTTATGCCTGGCCTAATAAATAGCCACACCCATGCGGCCATGACCCTTTTCAGGGGTTTTGCTGACGATCTGCCCTTAAAACAATGGCTTTTCGAGAAGATCTTTCCCGCTGAGGCCAAGTTTCTTAACCCGGATACTGTCTACTGGGGCTCGCTCCTGGGATGTCTGGAGATGATCGCATCAGGTACCACATGCTTCATAGACGGGTATTTTTTTCAAGATGAGACGGTTCGGGCTGCACATGACTCAGGGCTCAGAGCGCTTATTGCACAGGGGGTTATAGATTTTCCCGCGCCGGGGGTTGAAGACCCTGAAAAAAACCTTAAGGTTGCAAAGGAATTTATAGAAAGATGGCTTGGTTTTTCGGATCTGATCATGCCAGGCATATTTTGCCACAGTCCCTTGACGTGTTCCGAACAAACCCTGAAAGATGCATGGGAGATATCTCAGCAGTTTGATTTGCCTCTTCAGATTCATCTTTCTGAGACCTCTGACGAAGTGAATGAGATCCTGAAGAAAACCGGGAAAAGACCTGTTCATTATCTTGACGAACTCGGTTTAATAAACGATGGTCTTATAGCAGCGCATGCGGTACACTTGGATGACAGGGAAATAGAGTGTCTCAAGGAAAATAGGGTCAAGGTGGTTCATGTGCCTGAGAGCAACATGAAATTGTGCTCAGGCGTGGCACGGGTATTGGATATGGTAAAGCTGGGGATGCCCATTGGGCTGGGGACAGATGGATGCTCATCCAACAATAACCTGGATCTGTTTCAGGAGATGGATACTGCCGCCAAATTGAGTAAGGTTTTTAGTCTTGATCCGGTCGCTTTGGACGCTGAAACGGTCCTCAGGATGGCCACCACCTGGGGAGCCTCCGTATTAGGTCTGGAGGATCAAGTCGGGACCCTTGAGGTAGGGAAAAAGGCAGATATCATTGTGGTGGATCTTCAGGGGCCTAACCTCTGTCCTGTTTATGATCCGCTGTCCGCCTTGGTTTACTCTGCCAGCGGTGCCGATGTGAAGGACGTAGTCGTGGATGGGAAGGTGCTTATGAAGGATAGAGAATTCACAACCCTGGACCCAAACGAGATTATGGAAAGGGTGAGGCGTATAAGCTCAGACATATGTATTTAAATCGTTATTATTCAGGTTGACTCTGCAGCGAGAATATGGTTAACCGTATCCTGCACCAAAAGCGTCACTGGCAAAA
>JAIVXD010000022.1:0-7762 GCA_048636195.1 Anaerolineales bacterium | reverse complement strand
ACCTTAAAACCAATACCAGATAACCAATACCCAATACCACCTAATTGAGCATTACTCAATTAGGGTGTTACTCAGGCTTATGTTGGGCAAGGCGTTTTTATTTAAGCAGTAAAACGTCACTGGCAAAATAACCTTTTGAGAGTTGTATAACGTATGAAAAAAAGAAGAAATATAGGATTATTTATAACGATTGTATCGATTGTATTGATCCTTGGAGTTCTTGCCTGGTTTTTGTTGTGTATCTTTGAAGGGGAAAAACCCCAGGTGACGGTTGAGCCTTTACCTGAGTTTCTTTCAGGAAGCGAGCAATTTTCACTCACCGCCAGCGATATGAAAAGGGGCCTTAAGGTTGTCGAGGTTTCCGTGAGCCAGGAAGGGCGGAAAATACTTGTATTTGAGAAAAAATTTCCCTTTAAAGGCCTCTTCAACAGTGAGGGTATCCATCAATTTGATACAGAATTTTCAATAGATCCCGCGAAACTCAATTTGGCTCAGGGCCGGGTGGACCTGCAGATCAGTGTCTGGGATTATTCTCGGAGAAGGGGAGGGGATGGAAACCAGTCTTTAATTGAGCACAAAATGACGGTGGATACGATTCCACCAGCTATTCGAGCCATAAGCCGAATGCACTATGTCAACGTCGGCGGGACCGGTTTTATAGTGTATCAGGCCTCTTCGGACTCGATTGAGAGCGGGTTATTTGTCAATGATTTCCTTTTCCCGGGTTTTCAGGTAAAAGACTCTGAAGACGGGTATCATGTCTGCTATTTTGCTATTCCCCATAACATAAAGGCAAACCCCGAAGTCCATTTATGGGCAAAAGATAAGGCAGGGAACCAGTCAACTGCCAGCTTTTACTGCAAGATACGTAGAAAGCGCTTTCGGACAGAGCGGCTTAATATTACCGATCGATTCTTGAAGCGTATTCTTCCTTATTTTTCTTTTTACACTCTTAACCCGGCAGACACTGATATCAAAAAATTTCTAATGATTAATCGGGACTTGAGGAAAGAAAATGGTTCTGTCTTTTACAATCTGAGGACAGAAACAAACCCTGAGAAGCTCTGGGACGGGACCTGGGTTAGACTCAAAAACGCCGCCACCATGGCTGGATTTGCTGATCGTCGCTTATACTATTATAAAGGAAAAAAGGTTGATGAACAGGTGCACA
Source organism: Anaerolineales bacterium (assembly GCA_048636195.1). Taxonomy (GTDB): domain Bacteria; phylum Desulfobacterota; class DSM-4660; order Desulfatiglandales; family Desulfatiglandaceae; genus 4484-190-2. The sequence continues at coordinate 6,591 of JAIVXD010000022.1, read as the reverse complement.
TGGGTGTGGACTTGGCTTCGCTGGCAAACTCAAAAGTCCAGGCTGCCAACAATGGCCGTGTAGTTTTTGCCGATCGCCTCGGGATATATGGCCTTACAGTTGTTTTAGACCATGGCCAGGGCCTTTCCTCTGTTTACTCCCATCTTAGCAAAATAGGCGTTGACATAAATCAGGAGGTGATGAAAGGGGAGGCCATAGGGTTGACCGGCCAGACCGGCCTTGCCGGTGGAGATCATCTTCATTTTGGTATCATGGTGAGCGGTATGCCTGTTAATCCCATAGAGTGGTGGGATAGCCACTGGATTCAGGATAATGTAACCAGGAAGCTGGCTTTCCTGAAGAATAAGTAAAATTCCTTTCCAGACCGTGGAAAATAATCATTCAAGGTCAGAATCATTATACAAAAGCCGCTGGTTGGCACCTAAGCTGGCTCAAGCTGCCAAGGAACATCCGTTAATAATTCTCACCGGCGCCAGGCAGGTGGGGAAAAGCACTGTCCTTAAGCAGGAAAAACCATTCTCACACTGGCAAAAAATAGATCTTGACGACCTGAGTATTCTTGAACAGGCCGAGAGAGATCCAGCCTCCCTCTTGACAGGGGGTAAAGATACCTTCATTGATGAGGTTCAGAGAGCACCTACACTCCTTTATACTGTCAAGCAGGCAGTAGAGAAGGCACGGCATGAGACGGGATTTGTTCTAACTGGCTCGGCTGATCTTTTACTCATGCGTCAGGTAAGCGAAACCCTGGCAGGGAGGGCGGCCTATTTCTCACTTCCCCCCATGGGTTTAGGGGAAATGGAGAGCAGGCTGCCCCCAAAATGGTTTTTTCGTCTTTTCCACGGCAACATGCCCCCATTAAAAGACCTTAAGGAAGTGGCTGTAGAAAATACACCCGACCTTATGCTGCGCGGATTTATGCCGCCTCTTCTATATCTTAAGAGTCCCGAAGGCTGGCTTAAGTGGTGGGAGAGCTATATAGCGACTTATATTGAACGTGACCTGCGGCAGGTTTCACAGATAGACTCACTAACCGATTTTCGGCGTGTGATGGCTACTCTGGCTGTGTGCAGCGGGCAGGTGTTGAACCAGACACAAGTAGCAAGAGAAAGTGGTGTCAGTCAGCCAACAGTTTACAGGTATATCAATGTCCTTGAAATAAGCTGTCTGTTAGAAAGACTTCCTGCCTTTTACGCCAGTTGCAGTAGACGCCTTGCTAAGTCTCCCAAGATTTTCTGGCTTGACCCTGGTCTGAGCGCTTTTCTTATGGGGTATCATGATGCGGAAAGCATTTCCTCGGCCGGGGAACTGGATGGCCTTTTTAAAACCCTGGTATTTCTTCACCTAAAAGTATTGGGTCAACTCTTCACTCCCCATCTCAGGTTTTACCACTGGAGGACAGTGACGGGTAAACAAGTGGACTTTGTGATTAAATGGGGCAGAAAAATCGTTGCCATGGAAATCAATTTTACAACCGAGCCCCGTTATGAAGATTGTGCTAACCTAAGGCTGTTTCTTGAAGAATACCCGGACACAGTATGCTGTCTTCTGGTTCACAACGGTTCCACGATAAAAATGTTGGAAGAAAAAATTCTGGCCATCCCCTGGAATGCCCTTGCTTTTGATTTATGATTTCCTCTTACTTTTCTGGCTGCCACCACATAACAACTGCTTGATTCTTCTCAACATACATACCATTTTTTGATATATTCAGCAGATATCCCTCGATCTTTTTCTTAACATCCTGGTCAATTTCTATGAATTTTCCTGTAAATCCTGCTACGCACCTTATTTCTTCCTCTAAGTCCCTCTCAAAGGTATATTCAAAATGACCAATACTTACTAATCTCCCCCATTCTCGCAAAACTACATAGGCAAAGTAGTCAGCGTCCGGATCAAACTGGCCTGTGTATTTTTGACTGCTTACTAACTCAAATATCTCCTTTACGACCTCATCCCTCCCACACGGCTGTATTACCGCACAATATTTTTTTGATGCATTCTCCATTCTCTTTAAAAGCCTTTCAATGTCCTCTATTTGCCAAAGAAAATGGGAACAAACGGTTAAATCAAATTTATCTTTAATTTCATCATCATTGATGTTCTCCCAATTCTCCTGGACAATTTCCACATTATTCAGGCCATTATCCTTCAAGTTTGCTTTTAGCTGCGCTAAATTCTTTTCAGAGAACTCGATGCCGACAATTTTTTTAACCATTGTTGCAAGCGGAATGGTCAGTGTTCCGGGGCCGGTTCCAATCTCCAGGACCTCGGAATCGTGATCCAATATTTGCTTTAGTATCTGTGTTGCCTTTCTTCCAAATTCGTAATCATTTGATTTGACTCGCTGAGAGAAATCCTGTGCTGATTTCTTGAAAAAGGCATCATCATAGCTGACTTTCGGTTTTCTCACCCTCTCTTCTCTCATCTTGTTCCAGGTGTCTTGCCAGTTTATGTGATGTTTGAGGTTTTTAACTTTCATTTAAATCTCCTTTTAATCTGATAAATAATACTCCACAGTGGAAACAACTCTCACCTTTTTTATGTAAGGAGTATTGCTATCTCTATCTTTGATTGAAAATTGGCCCTGCTTTGCTCGCTTAATCTTACCAAGCGTGCTTTTTGAATCTTTAGCGAATCTTTCTGCTACTTCCCTGGCGTTCTTTGTAGCCTCTTCCACCATTACTGGTTTGATTTCATTTAGTTTTGTAAACAGAAATTCTGTTTTCGCGTTATAATCCTGACCAGAGATGGCGATCCCTTGTTTACCAAGCTCAACAAGGTTTTTCATTGTATTCTTCACAGAATCTACGTTCTTTGTATAGATGGTTATTGTTGAACTGCCTGAATACCTGAATTTTACTTTATTGGGATCTACATATCCTTGAGCCTGCCTGTCAATGATTGCTGGCGCGGATATTGAAATTTCTTCACCTTTAAACCCATTCTTTTTAAGAAATTCCGCAATTAGAATATTTTTTCGTTGAATGGTTGAAAATAAGTTATTCAAGTCATTGTCTGCTTCGTTAAATTTGATTGGCCAGATAGCAATATTTGCGGGGACATCACGCTCAGATAACCCCTTAACTGTTACTGTTCTATCTAAGGCTTTGATCCGGACTATACTGCCGGATATTAAATAACCCAGCAGGGCCAAACCAATACATAACAATGCCCCTAATACGAATGCTTCGCTGATATGTTTATTGTTCACAATATTCTCCCCTTAATGGCATTTTTAAGCAAAACCAGTTTACTCCCACGTATCATCATCATGCTTTTCCAGATCAATATAGTCTTCCTCTTCCATTTCCACCTTCTCCACCCTCGCTATCCTCCCCTGTTCATTAATAAAAGAACTTAAGACCCAGTTAACACCACTGATTATTAAAGCGGCAAAAACCGCTGACCAGAAACCATGTACATCAAATCCTGGAATAACGCCTGAGGCCATCTTCAACAGCAGCGCGTTTATGATGAAAGTAAAAAGACCAAGGGTCATTATATTAATAGGCAGAGTCAGGATGAACAGAATAGGGCGAAATAAAGCATTCAGTATCCCCAGGACTGCTGCTGCGAAAAAGGCACTGAAAAATCCGCTTATCCTGATTCCGTCTATCAGATATGAAGCTGCTATAATGGCTGCAGTCAGTATCAACCATCTTATAAAAATTCCCATTATCTCCTGCTCCTTGATCGCTTAAAGATTTTAAGTGCCTCGAAAACAAGTATGTAGGTTCCGGCCGCTCCCAGCACATAGAGCCAGTCGGTGAGGGACAGCGCGGCGAAGCGGAGGAAGTCGCTTATGTAGGGCGTGTACACGACGATAAAAGTCAGCCCGATCGCTCCCAGTACAGATACGAGGAGGATGCGGTTCGTCCAGAATGTCCTGCTGAAAAGGGACGTGTATTCGTACCGGCGCGAGAGGATATTGGAGAACTGGCAGTATGCGATCGTGAGATAGGTGATTGTGGTCGCCCGTGCGTACATCACCGGGTCGGCGCTGTCGACTGTGAAGATCACATCCTCTCTGAACATGAAGAGCGCGAAATTCGCGAAGGCGAGCCCGCCTATGAGTAACCCTAAAAGGATCACCTCGGATGTGGCTTGCCTGTTCATGATATGCTCTTTCAAGTCGCGGGGAGGCTCATTCATTATTCCATCAGGGGGAGGGTCGAACGTGAGGCACGTGAGCGGCATAATCTCTGCGAGCAGGTCGATCGCGAGTATCTGGAGCGCGAGGATTGGTATGGCCCAGTTCCCAAACGCCATGGCTGCGAGACCGAGGAGCACCACGGTGAGCTCGGCCATGTTCGTTGTCATTGAGGCTATCACCGTCTTTTTGAGGTTGCTGTAGATCGTCCTGCCTTCCCTGATCGCGATGACGAGCGTCGAGAAACTGTCGTCGAGGAGTATGAGTTCGGATGCTTCCTTGGCTACGTCCGTTCCGATTTTCCCCATGGCAACACCTATATCGGCGCGTTTAAGCGCCGGCGCGTCGTTAACTCCATCGCCGGTGACGGCGACGACCTCTCCCTGTTGCTGCAGCAAGTTTACTATGCGGAGCTTGTCCTCCGGGTCGACGCGGGAGAAGATGAAAGCCTCTTCCAGTTTAATGGCGGCGGCTAACTCGTCATTGCCCATTCCCTTAAGTTCATAGCCGGTGATAACGGGGGAGACTTTACCCGATTCGGACAACCCGATTTCCTGTCCCACCGCCTGGGCGGTTATCGCGTGGTCGCCCGTCATGATGAACGTCTTGATCCCGGCTGTATGGCACTGGGTGATTGCTTCGTGTACGCCGTCGCGCGGCGGATCTGTCATACCGACGAGACCGAGGAAAGTGACGTCCCTCTCGACCTCCTCGATCACATAGTCCCTGCCACCAGGATCGAGGGAGCGGCACGCGATGGCGAGTACGCGGAGAGCCCTTTTTGCGAACTCCTTATTTACAGACTGGATTGTTTTCCGGTCGTCCTCGGTGATAGGCTCCGGTTTGCCTTCCCTGTAGATGAATTTGGTGACCGAAAGCACGCTATCAGGCGCTCCCTTCATTGCTAACTGTTCCCGGTCATCGAACTGTCGTACCGAACTCATTCGTTTGCGTTCCGAGTCGAAGGGTAATTCCTTGAGCTCCGGATTTTCATCGTCCTCCGTAGGCGAGCGTGTTCCGAGTTTCGTGGACATCGTTACGAGGGCCGCTTCGGTCGGGTCCCCGATCGGGTACCAGCCGTCATGTTCATCGTCGGGCCCGTGGATCTCGGCGTTGGAGGCCATGGTCGCCGCATCCATCATTATCTCGATCGTATTGATCTTCTCCCTGTCGAGTGGCGTCCCGTCGTCGTCGAGCATCTCGCCTTTCGGCTCGTAGCCGGTACCGGTCATCGTATAGTGCTTCCCGTCGAACCAGATCGAGGTCACAGTCATCTCGTTCTTTGTGAGCGTCCCGGTTTTATCCGTGCTTATGACGCTTGTGGAACCCAGTGTTTCGACGGATGGGAGGCTCTTGACGACCGCGTTTTCGTCCGCCAGACGTTTGCTCGTGGCGGACAGTGCGACCGTAACCTGCGCGGGTAGTGCCTGGGGGACCAGGGCGACAGCGATACCGAGCGCGTAGACCATACTCGTGAAGAGCGTGAATCCCTGCCAGAACCCAACGGCGAAGAGGACACCGCCGATAACCACTACTGTGATGGTAAGCCACCGCGCGAGGGCCCCAAGCTCAAGTGTGAGGGGGGATTTCGTTTCGGCGGTTTCCTGTGTCAAACCCGCGATCTTACCCATCTCGGTGTGCATCCCTGTCCGGACGACCACGCCGGTAGCGCTGCCCGATGCAACGGTTGTTCCCGTGTATGCCATGTTATCGCGGTCTGCAAGCACGGAACGTTCCGTGATCGCATTGCTCTCTTTTCCCTGGGGAGTCGATTCGCCTGTCAGCGAGAAGTCGTTCGTTCTGACGTCGAAAGACTCGATGATCCTGATGTCGGCCGGGATTTTGTCACCCGCCTCAAGGTGCACGATGTCGCCAGGCACAAGCTCGTTCTGAGGGACCTCGCGGACCTCCCCGTCGCGTATGACTTTCGCCGGCGATGTGATCAGATTCTTGAGGCTTTCGAGGATCTTGCTGACCTTGTATTCTTGAACGAAGCCAATAATCGCATTGATCGCGACGATCGCTACCATCACCGCACCGTCGCGGTAGCTCCCGATTGCAAAAGAGATCGCCGCTGCAGCGATCAGCACAATAACGAGAAGGTCCTTGAACTGGGAGAGAAAGAGCAACCACGATGGTGTCCCGAGTTCCGCACCGAGATCGTTCGCACCGTATTCGGCAAGACGTTTTTCCGCCTCGGCGGGTGAAAGGCCTTTCGCATCCGAGCCCAGGTCGTCCAGTGCTTCCTGGGCCGTCATGCGGTAATATTCTTTGTTATCTGTCATAAAAAGATTCTGTGTCCCTTATTGAGTGATGCTTATTAACCCGAGCCCTGCTATGTGTGTTAGATAGTGCGCATCCAGAAACTAGCGTTTTTGGATGCGCGCTATCAGCCATCAGCTTTCGGCTTTCAGCAAAGGACATTAAAAACAAGGTGT
>JAIVXD010000021.1:0-14105 GCA_048636195.1 Anaerolineales bacterium | reverse complement strand
CAGTCGGCTGAACCGTTTGTTAAACAATTTTCTACTTTTTGCCAGGCCAAAAAAGGCAAATTTTCAGGAATTTGATTTGGACCGGGAAATCCTTGAATCCCTGGAGCTCTTTAAGAACAGCCATCATTGGAATGGAAAGATGGGTGCCTTCACGGATTTTTGTGATCCCATAAGACTGGAGTCTGATCCTGAACAGCTCAAACAGGTGCTGTGGAATCTCTTCTTAAATGCCTGCCAGGCTATGCCTGAAGGAGGCTCATTTTACGTCATCACGCATCTTAACTCAGATGTGTCCCGACCCGATCGGAAACGGGTAAAAATTATTGTCCGCGACACAGGCAGCGGTTTCGATGACAGTGTTCTAAGCAAGGCTTTTACTCCCTTCTTTACTACCAAAGATGAAGGCTCTGGCCTGGGACTGGCTATTGTGAAAAGAATAGTAGAAGGGCTTCAGGGAGAAGTCTTTGCGAAAAATCATTCTGAGGGGGGCGCCGAGGTAAGTATATTGCTCCCTATCTCCCCCTTATATCCTCAATAAGTTGTAGAATTTCCGAGAGATATCATTAGTAACTGCTCAGATGCGCTGCAACGAAAGCTCTACGACAATAGGGAAATAGCTATGTTAGACCAGCACTGGTTTGTAGATATCAGTCGTCCGAGTCGCTACCTTGGAAATGAAGTCAATACTATCAAGAAAAATCCTGCCCTCATGGACGTTTCCATTGCACTTGTTTTTCCCGACGTCTACGATGTGGGTATGTCCCACTTAGGGCTGAAGATCCTCTACAATATCCTCAACAGCCAGAATTGGTTGGTAGCTGAAAGGGCGTTTTCTCCCTGGCCTGATTTAGAGAAGAAACTAAGGGTTCAAAAGATCCCTGCCACCTCATTGGAATCTAATCGTGCGCTATCGAGCTTTGATATCGTTGGTTTCAGCCTTCAACATGAGCTTTCCTACACCAATGTATTAAACATACTTGATCTTGCCGGTATACCATTTCATGCCAGTCAAAGAACTGATGTAAGCCCCCTTATAATTGCTGGTGGACCTGCATGCTTTAACCCGGAGCCTGTTGCTGAAGTCTTTGACCTAATGGTGATCGGGGATGGCGAGGAAGCAACGCTTAAGGTATGTGAAGCGGTCCGTGTAGCAAAAAAAGAAAAGATTAAAAGCAAGAATGAACTACTCTCTCGCTTATACCGCATAAAGGGTGTTTACGTTCCATCCTGTTTTTCTATCCATTACAATCCGGAAGGGCCTGTCGAGACAATCGAACCGTTGATTCCCGATTACCCAAACGTAGAGAAGGCCATTTTACAAGATATTGATAAATATCCCTATCCAGTCCGTCAAATTGTCCCATTTACCGAATTGGTTCATGATCGTGCAGTCTTAGAGATTTGCCGGGGGTGCACGCGTGGTTGCCGGTTCTGCCAGGCAGGCATGATATATCGTCCGGTGCGAGAACGAAGTCCTGAATCCATCCTTGATAAAGCGGATAAAGTTCTTGAACTCACGGGTCACGAAGAACTTTCTCTGTTGTCATTGAGTTCCGGGGATTATTCCTCTATTGTTCCGCTTCTTAAGGCCCTTATGGACAGGCAGGCCAGAAAAAAAGTCGCAATAAGCTTTCCTTCATTGAGAATCGACAGCCTTGACCCATCGTTTATGAAACAGATAAAGAGGGTGCGAAAAACCGGCTTCACCTTAGCGCCAGAGGCAGGTAATGACAGATTGAGAAGGATCATTAACAAAGGATTAACAACAAAAGATATTCTGGAAACTGCTAATGCGGTCTATGGCGCTGGATGGAATTTGATCAAGCTTTACTTTATGATAGGCCTTCCCTTTGAAACTGATGGAGACATCCAGGATATCATCGACCTGGCCAGGAAAGTTGCAAAACTTGCCGGCAAGAAGGGGAAGCGTGCCAAACTGAATGTCAGTGTTTCTACCTTTGTGCCCAAATCGCACACCCCATTCATGTGGCGACCCCAGATCCCGCTGGAAGAAAGCCGGAGACGAATACAGTTAATCCAGGAAGGCCTCAGAGGATCCCGTATCAGGGTCAAGTGGAATCAGCCTGAATTGAGCTGGTTGGAGGGTATTTTCTCAAGGGGGGACAGGAGATTGACAGAGGTCCTTATAGAGGCATGGAAACTGGGCGCCAGGTTTGACGCCTGGGGAGAGCATTTTCACAAGAAAATCTGGGAAGAGGCATTCAACCGAACAGGGATAGACCCCTCCTTCTATCTCTACCGTGAAAAACCACTTGATGAAGTATTACCATGGGACCATATCAGATCAGGGGTCACCAAGGGCTTTCTCAAAAAAGAATGGAAAAAAGCGCAACGAGAAGAATGGACCCCGGATTGCCGGGAAACATGCATTGAATGCGGTGTTTGCGACCACAAAACTGTTGATCCAATCGTATATAGGGATTGGACTATCCCGCGCAGCCTTGAGAAATCCACACATGAAACTGTTGCTTTGCCGTCAAAGAAGTACCGCCTGACCTTTACAAAGCTGAATCACGCTAAGTATCTTGGCCACCTGGAACTTGTTCGTGTTTTTTTCAGGGCCTTCAGAAGGGCAGGGTTAAACCTGGTCTATTCCAGAGGGTTTCATCCAATGCCCAAAGTGGTGTTTGGCTGTGCTTTGCCTGTCGGAACCGAAAGTATGCAGGAAACTGCGGTTGTTGAACTTACTGAATATACGGACACATTTTTTTTGAGGAAACGTATCAATCGACAGTTGCCTCCCGGTATCACCGTTACCTCGGTTAAAGAGATCACCCCCGGCAAAAAAAAGCAGCGGTTAAAGGAAAGCCATTTTATCGTGACCCTGAACGAGACTGAGTTGAATGAACCTGATTTGAAAAGGTTTCTCAAATCTGATTATTTTCCTGTTGTCAAAATGAGCAAAAAAGGCGACCATGAAATTAATGTCAGGGCCCTGGTCAAGTCTATGGCCCGTTTTTCACCAAATGGAATAAAATTAACTGTGAGACACACAACCGGCCCTGAAGTAAGACCTGCTGAAATAGTTAAAAGCGTATTCTCATTGGAGGACTCGCAGGTGAATCATATGAAGGTACTAAAGACCAAACAGATCCTTTGGTAAGTCAGGGGCCTTCCCGCAGTAGTGGGATGGTCCCAGATCTGCTATGCGTGTTAGGTAATGATTTGTGATGCCCTATGGAATAAAGCTCAAATGACAAAACCCAAATGTCAAAATGTTTTCCAAAACGATCAGTTATTTATCTTTTTCCCATTATGCATCTTCACCAGTGTAGGCTGCGTTTGAATTAATGGGTGGACATATATTTTAGCATTTGTAATTTGACATTCATTTGAAATTTGGGCTTTGACCTTTGTCATTCGAATTCATTCTTAAACACATTATAACTTTCCCAATAATGCACTGGCTATGGTATTTTTCTGTATTTCTCTTGTGCCTTCATATATCTCTGTTATTCTGGCATCTCTATAAAAACGCTCTACCTCATACTCAAGCATATAACCGTATCCTCCAAGTAGTTGAACAGCCTCATTGGTTACTTCGACTGCCACCCGGGCTGCATACATCTTGGCAATGGATGTCAGTTTCGGGTCGATTTTGCCCCGGTCATAATTCCAGGCCGCCTTATAAACTATAAGTCTTGCTGTATCTATTTTGACTGCCATGTCTGCAAGCTTATGCTGAGTTACCTGAAATTGAGCCAGCTTTTTTCCAAACTGGGTGCGCTTTTTTGTATAATCAAGTGCGCGATCAAATGCGCCCTGGGCAATTCCAAGGGCCTGGGCCGCTATCTCTACTCTGCTTTCGTCGAAAAATTCTAGGACTTGATAAAAGCCCTTGTTTTCTTCCCCTACAAGGTTTGAGACAGGGACTCTCACATTATTGAATGAAAGCTCTGCAGTTGATGTCATCTTTATTCCCATTTTTTCACCAACATCAGAAGTAGTGTACCCGGGTGTTCCCTTTTCAACAATGATGACTGACTGACCCCGATAGGTCGGCTTTGCGTCCTCGTTTGTCTGACAAAGAACAATAACAAAATCTCCTATGGTCCCATTGGTGATAAATGTTTTTACCCCATTTATGACATATTCATCGCCTTGTTTTATGGCGGTTGTATTCATAAGGGTAATATCGCTTCCATGGTCTGGCTCAGTAAATCCACCACTCGAAATCGCTTTACCTTCGGTCACAGGAATCAGATATTTTTCTTTTTGTTTGTCGTTTCCACGCCTCAGGATTATCTCTGTTGCAAAGTCAGCGAGGCTAATTGCCACACCAATTCCTGAATCTTGTCGACAGAACTCTTCGACCACAAGAACGTTCTCAAAAATACCATATTCCTGCCCACCATATTTTTCAGGAAAGTGAATGCCCATGAAACCAAGTTCACAGGCCTTTTTCCATATCTTTGATGGAAAAGTATGGGTTCGCTCAAGCTCAAGGGCTATTTCTTTGTCAAACTCCCCTGTGGCAAACTCTCTTGCCGCCTTCTGTATAGAATTTTGCTCCGTGTTCAATTCAAAATCCATGTTTAGCTCACCCCCCCTTTGAATTCAGGTTTTCTTTTCTCCAAAAATGCAGACATCCCTTCCTTCCCATCCGGGCTGGCCATGCATAGCGCAAAGGCATCAGCTTCCATGTAACAGCCTGTACGCATATCCACATCAAAACCTCGATCAATACACTGTTTCACGGCCCTCATCGATACCTTTCCTTTAGATGCCAGCAGATTGGCTGTTTTCATGGTTTCCTCCCACAAGCTTTCAGGAGGGAACACCTTGTTAACCAGCCCTATATCTTTGGCCTCCTGGGCGCTGATCATGCCTCCGCTCATGCAAATCTCTTTTGCCATGGCCTTTCCCACGAGCCGGGAAAGCCTCTGGGTGCCTCCAAAGCCGGGCATAATACCAAGATTGATTTCAGGCTGACCGAACTTGGCATTTTCCGAGGCGTAGATGAAATCGCATGCCATGGCAATCTCTGTGCCCCCACCGAGTGCAAATCCGTTCACGCAGGCAATTACCGGGATGGAAAGGGTTTCAAGTTTAAACATGAGGTCATGCCCCTCCTGTGAAAATAGCCTGGCCTGGAGTGGAGAGAGATTAACCATGTGTGAGATGTCAGCCCCTGCCACAAAAGCCTTTTCCCCCTCACCGGTGAGGATAAGCACCTTCACAGACGGGTCGGCCTCTATCTTTTCCAGCGCATCCCTTACATCCGCCAAAAGTGCCGGGTTAATGGCATTCAGGGCCTTGGGCCGGTTAAACTTGATAATCGCCACGTTTTCTTCTGTCTCAAAGATAATGTTCTCGTAAGCCATTTTTCGCTCCCATTTTGATTGAATATTTTCGATTGACTATTGACTATTGATGATCCTATTAAATTTTTTCGCAACTGTTCACCGCTCGTTCGCTTCGCTCTCTTGAATTAATCACACTTAATATTGGCTATTTAAACGATGTAATCCCTGATGCTTTACAAATCAACATTCAAAACAGTTACACCTCTGGAACGCATTATAGTTTTTTTCTTTTCTGCCCTCTCAGCAGAAAAGAAAAAGCCTTTTCTCTGCGCCCTTAGCGTCTCTGCGGTGAACTACTACATTTTTTCTAACACGGTCGCCATTCCCTGGCCACCACCGATACACAGTGAAGCCAGACCGAGACTATGATCTTTTCTCAGCATCTCTCCAATCAGGGTTACAAGAATTCGGGCCCCTGAGCAGCCGATGGGATGGCCGATTGAGATACCGCTACCATGCACATTGGTCTTTTCCATGTCGCATTTGAGTTCCCTTACGCATGCAATGGCCTGGGAGGCAAATGCCTCATTCAGCTCAACTACGCCAAAATTATCCATGGTAAGATTTTCCTTGTTCAGGATTTTTCTTACCGCCGGGATTGGCCCGAGACCCATATAGGCGGGATCTATTGCAGCCGAAGAATAGGCCCTGATCTTTACAAGCGGTTTCAGACCAAGTTCTTTAGCCTTGCTGCCTGACATGACAAGCAGCGCTGCTGCTGCATCATTAATACCAGAGGCGTTTCCCGCAGTAACTGTGCCATCCTTCTTGAATGCTGGTCTTAGCCTGGCCATTTTTTCCACACTGGTGTCCATGGGCCTTTCATCGGTGTCAAACACAACCGGATCTCCCTTTCTCTGGGGGATGATGACCGGCACGATCTCGTCTTTAAAGGTCCCGTCCGCGATTGCCTTTCTTGCCCTCTGGTGGCTCAGTGCTCCCAACTCATCCTGCTCCTCTCTGGTGATACCATACTTTTCTGCAATGTTCTCGGCCGTAAGACCCATGTGATACCCATAAAAGATCTCAAACAGGCCATCAAAGACCATCAGGTCTACAAGGTCAGCGTTATTCATGCGTGCGCCCCACCGGGCTGCCGGAAGAGAATACGGAATAAGGCTCATGTTTTCCATGCCCCCCGCCAGAATCACCTCAGCATCTCCAGAACTGATCGCCTGTGCGGCAAGAACCACTGCCTTCATGCCGGATGCGCACACCTTATTTATTGTAAATGCACTGGTCTCTTTGGATATGCCTGCCTTGATCATGGCCTGTCTGGCAACATTTTGACCCTGGCCGGCTCCCACCACATTGCCCATAATTACTTCATCAATCTGAATGGGCTGAAAAGAATCGTTATAGTCATATCCCTCCTTTTCCAGCTCAATCATTCCAATGCCCTTAAGGCTATCCGGTTCAAACTGGGTCAGGGCCTCAGTAGCCACAGGTCTTAGACTCACTTTCTTGAGGGTTTCCTTTAATACCAGGGCTCCAAGCTGCACAACAGGTGTCGTCTTTAAACTCCCGCCAAAGGTCCCTACAGGGGTCCTTACACCGGAAACAATTACCACATCTTCCATAGTTTCATCTCCTTATTTTAGTAAAATTTATCTTTTAAATCGAACACTCTTTCTGTCATATTTACAATGGATTTAAGCTATCCTGATAGTACACAGTAGGGAGTAAGCAGTAAGCAGAAGGCACACGACATACGTTTCTATAGTGCATACTCCTTATGCCTACTGCTTACTTTTGCTTATAGGCCAAGTTCAAATTTTTTCTTCCTTAACTTTAGCTCACTTTAGGCACTTTAGTCACTTTAGTTCACTCATATTTGTCTATAATACTATGAACTTGAATAAAGCTATTCTAGTTTGTGAAAATCCTATTCTTCGTTATACACAATTAGGGTCACTGCCTCCCCGCCACCGAGGCAAAGAGACGCCTGACCTACCTTAACGCCCCGATCCTTCATGGCATATATCAAAGTGGTAAGAACCCGGGCTCCGCTTGCTCCAATGGGATGACCGAGTGCTACTGCCCCACCGTGAACATTTACCTTTTCAGCGTCTATGCCCAGTTCCCTGTTTATGGCCACTGAGGATGTACTGAAGGCTTCATTTATCTCGTGAAGTTCCACATCCTCTATCTTGAGGCCATCTTTGGCCAGGACCTTGGGGATAGATAAAATGGGCGCCACAAGGACATACTTCATGTCTATACCCGCTGCGCCCTGTGCGCCAACACGGACCATGGGCTTGCACCCCAACTCCTGGGCTTTTTCTCTTGACATGACCACCAGGGCCGATGCCCCGTCACTGATCTTGGATGCATTTCCGGCTGTTCCCAGGCCATCTTTTTGAAAGGCCGGCCGGAGTTTTGCCAGCCCTTCAGCGCTGGTCTTTGGCTTTCTTAAGGGGATTTCGTCTGTATCGAATATGATTGGATCGCCTTTTCTGACAGGCACCTCAACCGGCACTATCTCACCTTTAAATTTGCCTTCTTCAATAGCTTTCCACGCCTTTTCATATGAATTCAATGCAAAGGCGTCCGTATCTTCCCGGTTCACCCCGTATTTTTCCGAAACAAGTTCAGCACTGATTCCCATATGAAAATCATTCACATGATCCCACAGGCCGTCGTGTACCATCCCGTCAATAAGCTTGTTGTTATTCATCCGGTAACCGGTCCTCGCCTTTTCGAGCATGTACGGGCAAAGATTCATGTTCTCCTGGCCACCTGCCACAATCACATCAGCATCTTCACACTGAATAGCCTGAGCCGCGAGCATCACGGCCTTCAGGCCCGATCCACAAACCTTGTTTACAGTGATAGCGCCCACCTCCCAGGGAAGACCGGCCCTAACCATGGTCTGCCTTGCCGGGTTCTGACCCAGTCCATGAGGCAGCACACTCCCCATGATAACCTCATCAATATCTTCATTGTTTATACCTGCCCTTCTGACAGCCTCCTTAATCACAAGAGCTCCGAGGTCTGTGGCAGAAACGGTGCTGAGCGAACCAGAAAAATCACCAATAGGAGTTCTGCATGCACTAACAACAACAACATCTCTCATAAATTTCTCCCTTTCGTAAATTACTTTAACAAATCAGTAAGCGTTCACAGGTTCAAGGGTTCAAGGTTACTTGAATATTGTGGAACGCTTACCATTTATATATATAGAGCAGTTTTTAAGTCAAGACAAATTGGCTCATCTATACAGTAACTTCAAAGACAGGCTTGAGCAAATTACAATGATAATTTCTAAATATGCGTCCCTTTCTTTCGTTAAGGAGGTTTCGCGACATTTTATAGGCTTGACTGATTTGAAATTCTGTATATCCTGTTAATCCTGTCAAATACATAAAAAAGGAATTATGCCATGGACCCAATTGCAAGTGAACTAAACGAGATCATTATACAAGGAAATGAGCACATCTACGAGATGCTGTCAAATGTGGGGCAAGAGCTGTTTTTCCCAAAGGGCATCCTTTCCCAGGGAGCTGAAGCCAAAGAAAAGGCTCACAAATTCAATGCCACTATCGGTATGGCCACAGAAAAAGGCAGAACCATGCATCTTTCTTCTATTATGGCCATGGTGAAAGGACTGGCGCCAGAACAAGCGCTCACTTATGCCCCTTCCTTCGGGATTATGCCGCTTCGCGAGACCTGGCGTAATTCCTTGTACAGCAAGAACTCCTCACTAACCGGGGGAAAAATTAGTCTGCCCGTTGTAACCCATGCCATCACCCACGGGCTGAGCGTTGTTTCTGACATGTGGGTGGACCCGGGTGATGTGATCATTCTTCCAGACAAGATGTGGGGCAACTACAACCTCATATTTTCAGTCCGTAGAGGAGCACGAATCGTTCATTATTCCCTATTTGACGGCCAGGGAAAATTCAATTTGGAGGCCTTCGAAGCCTGTTTGCAGTCCCAGGCCAAAGACAGGAAGAAGATTATCGTCATTCTCAACTTTCCCAACAACCCCACCGGCTATACTGTAAGTCCGGGTGAGGCAGACAGGATTGTGGAAATTATGGTAAAAGTGGCCCAAAAAGGCACCAATGTCCTGGCAGTAACGGACGACGCCTATTTCGGGCTTTTCTATGAGGATAACGCTATCAAAGAATCAATATTCGCCAGATTGGTTGGCCGCGATCCCAGGCTGCTTGCCATCAAGCTGGACGGGGCCACCAAAGAAAACTTTGTCTGGGGTCTGAGGGTTGGGTTTATCACCTATGGTGGGTTCTTCAAGGGAGACTCGGAGAAGCCTTATGACGCTCTGGAGAAAAAAACCGCCGGGGCAGTTCGAGGCTCCATATCCAATGCCTCACATCTAAGCCAGGAAATCGTGCTTAAATCCATGCAGACTGAAAGCTACCACTCCGAAAAAAAGGAAAAGTTTTTGATTATGAAGGAGCGCGCCCAGGAGGTTAAAAGGGTGCTTGCGGACCTGAAATACCAGGAGGCCTGGGATGTGTATCCGTTTAACTCCGGATATTTCATGTGTTTGAATTTGAAGACGGTGGAAGCAGAGCCACTCAGGGTTCATCTTCTGGAAAAATACGGCGTGGGCCTTATTTCCCTCGGCAAGACCGATCTCCGTGTGGCATTTTCGTGCCTGGAAAAAGAAGACGTTCAAGAACTTTTTGACACGGTCCTTCAGGGCGTAAAGGACCTGGAATCGTGAAACAGCTACCTCTCTTCGAGAAAAAACTCACACGCCGATTGGATCTCCTCAGATACTTCAGGAAACCAGTCTGATACTGTTTCCAATTGAGGTCCCATTATGCTTGCTGCATCAGGGTAGATCGCTGAAAGATCCGGTTCGCTTTCAGAATCACTCATATGGCTATTCACTATGATGTCCGCCACGTGGACGATCATCAGCATATTAAGGTCATCCGCACTTTTACTCACTGCGTGGTGATAATTGATGGTATCAACAAGACCCTGGGGAAGCTGCCATTTTCTGGCCAGATGTGCCCCGATCTGGGTGTGGGTGATGGGGATCTCTCTATTTTCTGCATCATAAAAGGACAGTTTATTTTCCCTGGCTGATGCCCACACCTTCCTGAAAAGGTCCTGGAAATACAGCGCGAGCACAACCTTCCCAATATCATGCAAAAGTCCCCCTGTGAAAGCGTCTTCCGGTGCCTGGAGACGGGTCTCTCCGGCGAGATACTTGCTCGTTACAGCCACTGCTACAGAATGAGACCAGAAGGCCTTTATATCAAAATCTTCTAAGGCTTTTTTACCGGAAAATGCGTCAATAATCGAAACTGAAATGATGACGTTGCGGACAGAGTTAAAGCCCAATACAACGACAGCACGGGAAATATCGCTGATCTTGGATCGAAAACCGAAAAAGGCCGAGTTGACGAGTTTCAATATTTTTGGAACCATGGCCTGGTCTTTTTGTATTGTTTGACTCAACTCCTTGATCGACGTGTTGTAATCCCTGAGCATTTCATTCACTTCCATTGCAATAGCCGGCAAAGTGGGAAGATCTTCTATTCGATCGAGTTTTTCCAGGATTTCTTGTGAATTCATTGGTGATTCTCCTTTTAACTGCTCTTTTCCAAGCTCTTTTACCAGCTTTTCATAATTTTCCCAAAATTCCTGAAACATATTTTCCAGTCCGTCTAAGGAGTTTACCCTGGCACGGTCATCAATCGCCTTGGCTGTCTCATACAATTCATCAAAACCAAGACTGCCGGATGCCCCTTTAATGGAATGGGCCTTTTCGTGAGCCTTTTCTGCATCTCCGACACTGATAGCAAATTTCAGTTCCTTTAGATCGGAAGAAGTTGTCTCCTTGTAAAGTCCAAATAGCTCGGTAAATTCCTCTTCTTCCAGTCCCAGATTATCTGCTAATTTTTTTGCTTCCATACCTTTCTCCTTTACTTTTCGCTCCTTCATACTTAAGCCACTTTTAACATTTCAGGTACGTTCTTTTCTGATGAAACCTTTCCATCTGATACCGTCTTGATAGTTTCCGCCATCT
This sequence comes from Anaerolineales bacterium, assembly GCA_048636195.1. Taxonomy (GTDB): domain Bacteria; phylum Desulfobacterota; class DSM-4660; order Desulfatiglandales; family Desulfatiglandaceae; genus 4484-190-2. The sequence goes on along the minus strand of JAIVXD010000021.1, from coordinate 2,768 downwards.
CCCGCATTACGATAGGTTTCATGACTAATCCGCTGATACCCATGGCCTTGGCCTTGGCCGAATCGGTTGTATCGCTGAATCCTGTGCAAAGGATGATGGGGATATCTGGGCGGATCTGTTTAAGTTCTCTGGCAAGATCAAAACCCGTCATCTGAGGCATGGTTTTGTCGCTTATGACCAGGTCAAATCTTTCGGGATTATTCCGGAAGGCCTCAAGCGCTTCCAGACTGCTTGTCCTGATAATAACCTCATGTCCAAGGTGCTCAAGCATTTTTTTCCCTATATCTACCAGGGCCGGTTCATCGTCCACAAAAAGAATTCGTTGATGCCCTGTGGGAATGGCTTCCCCTGTCTCCTTTTCTTCCTCAACCTTCTTTTCAATTGCAGGAAGGTAGATATTAAAAGTAGAACCCTTCCCTATCTCGCTATAAACCGTGATCACTCCCCCATAACTTTTCACGATCCCATGTACAACGGCCAACCCCAGTCCAGTTCCCTCTCCCTTTTCCTTGGTGGTAAAATAAGGGTCAAAGATACGTTCCACAACTCCAGCAGACATGCCATGACCCGTATCACGAATGGTCAACAGCACATAGTGGCCAGGGGGCACATTGGGGTATTCCAATCCTATGTCCTGATTTTCAACTTCCACATTCCGAATTCCTACTTCCAACACGCCTCCTTTGTTATTCATGGCATGGGCCGCGTTAGTGCAGAGATTCATCAGCACCTGGTGGATCTGGGTGGGATCAGCCTCAATAATACCCGTGTCGGGTTCTATATTCCGCCGGATTTCAATGGTCGTGGGAAGTGATGCCCTCAGAAGCTTGAGTGCCTCCTTTACAATATGGCTTATCTGCAAGGGTTTCCGTTCTTGATCCCCCTGGCGGCTGAACGCAAGGATCTGTTTCACAAGGTCTTTCGCACGACGGCCTGCCTTTAGCACTTCCTTTAACTTCTCCCGTGTCTTAGAACCCTCCGGTATTTCGTATTCAGCCAACTCAGTGTAACCGATAATGGCGCTTAAGATATTGTTAAAGTCATGGGCAATTCCTCCTGCCAGGGTTCCGATGGCTTCCATCTTTTGGGCCTGACGAAGTTTGTCCTCCAGTTTAATTTCTTCTGTCACGTCTCGCTTGACTGCAACAAAATTGATTATTTCACCAGATGTATTCTTGATGGGCGAGATAGTTGCTTCTTCCTCGTAAAGCGTGCCATTCTTGTTTTTGTTTATAAAGTGCCCTCTCCACACCTTGCCGCTGGCGATGGTATTCCACAGGTCCGCATAGAATTCTTTGCGGTGCTTGCCACTTTTTAGTGTCCGAGGATTTTGGCCAACAGCCTCTTGACGGCAGTAACCTGTAATGGATTCAAAAGCAGGGTTGACATACTGGATTGTGCCATCCCTATCGGTTATAACGACGCTTTCCGTTGCCTGTTCAATGGCAGTGGCCAGGCGAATACGCTCTTCCTCTGCCTGTTTGCGCTCGGTGATGTCTTTATCTACCCCACGGTAGCCGTACAACTCACCTTTCTCGTTTAGTATTGGTACGCCATTGGTCAGGAGATAAATGCTGTCTCCTTCTTTTGTCAGGGTCCAGTGTTCCAAGTCAGCAATTGGTTTTTTCTCAGATACAACTCTTTTTAAATATGCTCTTATTCGTTTTTCTGAGTCTTCCGGCATTAGTTCGAAAGGAGTTTTTCCGATAAGTTCTTCAGGCTCATATCCAAGTATTTCCTTCACCTTTCCGGATGCAAATGTGTATCTTCCATATTTGTCAACTTCCCAAATCCAGTCTGCCATACTATGCGAGATACCCCTAAAGCGCTCTTCGCTCTCCCGCAATGATTCTTCTGTTACCTTACGTTCCTCCATCTCTTTTTTTAGTTTTAAATGGGATTTCTTAATGCCTCGATTAAGCTTTAGAATGAAAATGCTTGACCCTGCCACAAACAAAAATAAAATGGCTGCAGCTAAAAACCACCCCCAATATTTCCTGAAAACATCGGCGGGTGTTATCTTACCCAGGTCCTTGTAAGGACCCAGTTTCAGCTCTTTCAGGCAGTCATGTACCGGCTGATAGTTCAAAGGTATGGTCCAGCCTGCGCATCTTGCTGCCCTGGTAGCGGCACAGTCCCGGGGCATTTCGAGCAACGCCATTGCCACTTTTTCAGCCAATTCGTCAGGCGTGTGTTTTACTTTTGCAAACGGCCATTCCGGATACGAACGAGTGGAGTGAACAAGAGGCAAAGAAACAACCTCTCCTCCGTGTTCATAGATCGCGTAGAAGTCTCCAAGATTTATTTTTCCCTCTATTGCCATTCTCTCCAATGTATCCGTTCTTACAGTCCCGGCATCCACTTTGCCGTCTCTCACTGCATAGACCACGGTGTCATGCGTGCCCCCGAAGCTTAGGTCTTTAAAGTCCCGATACGGATCAATGCCTTTTTCCTTAAATTCCCGCCAGGCCATCCTCCAACCACCAAAGGAGGTTTCTTTTACAGCCATAAAAGTTTTGTCTTTGAGATCGGAGAAGTTCTGGATGTCGCTTCGATTGGCCTTACAAAAGATCACCCCACCACATTTGGTATACGCATTACCAAAACGAATATTTTTCAGAGTGGCAATCCGGTTTAACCCATATTGGCTTTCCAGTTCCACGTAAATGGAAGGGTCGGTCAGGACGAAATCCACCATTCCGTGCTCAACAAAAGAAAAAATCCCATCAGAGTCGATCGGTACAATTACAAAGTTCCTGCCCGGAATT
>JAIVXD010000020.1:0-14299 GCA_048636195.1 Anaerolineales bacterium | reverse complement strand
GGTCTATATAGCGTCTCCAAGGGGCCGTGCAAAAGAGCGTGCCAAATTAAATGACGGGATTGATCCTCAGGTCATTGTGGCCGAGCATGGGTGGTGGTTTCCGGAGATGAAAGATCCGGGGCATGGCTGGGATATTTCCAACATCAATATGCTGACGGATAACTCCCACGAGTCCATGGATCCGGTCATGGGCGCCACCAATCTGAGGGTCCTCTTGTGCAATATATCACCCTGCGAGGACGAATAGGAGGAATTGAGATGAAAAAAGTCTCTTTGATATTTTTTAAGAACGATTGCATGGGTTGCCACGCCTGTGAAGTCGCATGCAAACAGGAGCATGGGCTCGGTGTGGGGCCAAGATTGGTCAGAGTAATGGAGAGGGCTCCTGACTTTATTCCCATTTACTGTCACCATTGCGCAAAAGCCCCGTGTAAGGAGGCCTGTCCTGTGGATGCCATCTCCAGAGATGAGCGGGGAATCGTGCTCATTAATAATGAGCTGTGTATCGGCTGTAAGGAATGTATGGAGGCCTGTCCATTCGGGGCCATGCAATTTGATGATGATAGAGAAGTGGCGGTGAAGTGTGATCTTTGTATAGAAAGGCTCGAAAACAACGAACAACCAGCCTGCAGTAAAGCCTGCGCCACAGGATGCATCTTTTGGGGCGATACAAAACAGCTTTCTGAAAAGATCGTTGCAGCCAAGTCCAAATTGGATCAGACCATTTCAAGTATTTAATTCAAAATAGAAATCCACGGCCTATGGGGGGAAAACAAAGCCAGACCCAGGGGGACATCTGGCATGCACCTAAAACTAAGAGTCATTGACCTTATAGACCTTGCAAAGAAACCCGCGGAGGGGCCAGCCTCCACTGATTGGGTTACAAATATCAGGATTGTCATCTATTAATACATTACAATTTGACTTCCAGACCCCGTGCAGTAAAGGTTCCGCACCATCCTCCTCCGGGAACCACCAGCCGTGTTGAGCGTGGATTACTCTCGGATCAATACCACCAAAATATTGGCATTTTTGTTTGATTCTCCCTCGAGCGGTTTCTATCCAGACCCAGTCGCCATCCTTAATGCTTAGTCCCTTTGCTGTTTCAGGGTTCATCTGCATGATAGGATCGGGGTGCATTTTTCTCATGGATTTGACCTGGCGGTGTTCAGAGTGATAAAAGGGCAAATGCCGACCACCCGTGATAAGGATCAACGGGTAGGTCTGTAAAAGGTCCGGCCGGCTGTAGGGAGTCTCCGGAGGCTCCTGGTATTGCGGTAGCGGGTCATAACCCAGCACTTCGAGTGTCTTCGAATAAAGCTCGATTTTGCCGGAAGGCGTAGCAAAACCCTCCTTCAGATAGCGTTTGTATTCCTTGGGTGCTGTGAGAAATCCACCTTGATTCATAAATTCTCGAAAGTTCAACCCAATTGGTTTTAGACGATAATCATACAGCTCTTCCAGTGTCTCCCAGGGCCAATCGCTGTCCTGGCCAAGTTTCAGTCCAAGCCCCCTCCAAAAATCATAGTCATCCCGTCGGTCATATGCACCTGAGACAGTCTTGGGCATGGCCCTTTCACTCCCGACAATACCCGAATATGTCCAAAGCCAGGGTCTTTCCAGATAAGTGGTGGCTGGCAGCACATAGTCGGCCAGCTGGGCACTGGGCGTCATGAAAAAATCCACCACTACATATAGATCCAGGTTTTTAAGGGCCTCATAGACAAGTTTCGTGTTCGGCACCGTTATCATTGGGTTACTGGAAAGTGTGATCATGCCTCTTACCGGGTAAGGTTTTCCAGTAAGAATGGCCCGGTATATGGTGGGACCATGGGCGAAGACTTCATATGAGGTTCGATTGAAGGCCTCGTTTCCCCACAGTCTTTCAACATTGGACTGTATGATGTCAAACCCTTTTCGGGATAACAGGCGGAAGCGGTCAATTCCAAGGGTCTTGTTGATCTGCTCCTGAGATAGCCTGTCATGGGCGGCAATCGCCTGCTCGTGAATGATATTTGGATATGGTGTGGTGAAGATGTCACCCCCCTTTTCATCAACGTTTCCGCAGAGCGCGGAAAGAATAAAATGGGCATGCAAAGCCTGAATGGAATTAAACTGATGTTCAAGCCCCATGCCATGATTGGTTACAGCAGGTTTCATAGTGGCGTACCACTCAGCGGCCTTCCTAATTTTGTCAGCAGGCACCCAGGTGATCCCCGCAGCCTTATCAGGGGTATACTGTCTGGTTCTTTCTTTAAGCTCCTCAAAGCCATAACACCAATCTTTCACAAAATCCTTGTCATATAATTCTTCTTCAATAACGTGGTGAATCATTGCCAAGGCAAGGGCGACGTCTGTACCAGGACGGACTTGCAGCCACAGATCGGCATGCTTTACAGAGTCAATCCCTCTCGGGTCAATGACAATAATTTTTGCACCATTCTTCTTTCTTGCATTTTTTGCGGCCTTCCAGAAGACATCCCAGTACCGGGGCCCGCCACCGCCCCAGAGTAGAATACATCTTGTATTGGGCCGGACCACCGGGAAGACCCGCCATCCAAAAAGAGTATTGCTCATCACGCAAAAGGGACCGTAGCAGATCTGGCCCGCCCCGGTATGATTAGGTGATCCCAGGATATTGAAAAAGCGCTGTCTTATCTCATCATGAGTTCTGCCGGTCCCACTGGTTGTGGCAATGGCCTCAGGGCCATGTTGATCAATGATTTTTTTCATCCGGATGCTGATCTCAGCGAAGGCATCATCCCATGAAATCTCCTGCCACCTGTTTTCTCCTCGCTCTCCCACACGTTTTAGCGGATAATTTAACCGTCCGGGATTGTAAAAATACTCGATTACATTTCTACGACGAGGACAGCCCTTGGTGATCGGGTATGAAGACTTTGTGCCGGGGAATTCTTCATCAGGCCCCACAGAAATCAGGTGAACACCGTCGACAGCGGCGGCCAGCCTACAAGCGTTATGACACTGTATGCAAATAACTTTCTTTATTTCCATGATTGAACCTCAGATTTCAAGTTTATCTTTTTTCGATATATTTCACCCTCTCAAGTCCCTCAACTCGCTCGTCTTTCCAGCGCCGGACCTTGTATTCAAATCGAGGCAAGGTTCCATGCGGTACCTCTTCTATCCTCATAGTAACCTGCGTCATTTCTTTTATTTTTTCGCGGAGTTTGCTCAGGATCGTGGCCTTTAATTTGTTATCCAGTGCCATTTTTTTAAATTCTACACTAATTTTTGCCACCTCAAGTCCGTCATTCGTAATAAACACCCTGCCATTGTATTCATCTATCTCATCAAACGAAAATACCGCCTCATCAACGGCTTGCGGCCACACATTAGTCGCTTTTATCTTGATCATATCATCGTATCTGGAAATAGTCCCCATCTCCCACAAGGCTCTGGAAGTCCTGCCGCAGTCACACAGATCGGGAGGAAGTAACTTCACCCGGTCATTTGATCTGAACCGGATGAGCGGCATGGCCACTCTGGAAAAGGTTGTGACAACCGGTTCTCCCCACTCACCATACCTAACCGGTTTATCCGTTTCTTTATCTAACACTTCAACCAATGCATAATAATCAGCAAGGTGATAGTATCCGAATTGCCCATCCGGAACGGCGCCGTATTTACAGGTAATCGCATAGTTTAGATTTAACTGTGTGGAACCATAAATATCGTGGATAACGGTTCCCCATACGTCTTCCATCCTCAGTGCCCACGGAACTGAAAACGGCTCCGTAGAAAGGGTAATGCCCCGTAATTTCGGGAAAGCCTCTCTTGGATTTAAGCCACGGTCCATGCAGGCCGAAGTAATACGGGCCAGATAGGCCGGCGTAGTTAGAATGTGGTGGACACTAAACTTCATCATCATCTCTATTTTTTGCTTCGTGTTGAACACGGCGAGGGGTAGAGGTGTCACTCCAATAATCCGCAGTCCTTCATAGGAGAGCATGCCCCCTGTCATGGTACCCAAAGGATAAAGAAGGGCTGACAAATCGCCTTCTTGCATCCCGATAGCCGCAAAATGGGCAGCGGTTGACGCGTTTGCCGCCCAGATGGCCTTTTCGTCATGGCAGTGGACCTCCTGGCCCATACCAGAGGTCCCGCTGGTGACATTCACACGACGGATCTCGGCAGAAGGAATGCAAACCCTTCTGCCAAAAGGCGGGCTTTCCTCCTGGTCCTTTACCAGGTCTTGTTTATCGATGAAAGGGAATCTATTTATGTCTTCAAGTGTTTTGAAGTCTTCAGGCTTTACTTTGGCCCTGTCAAAAAGCTCACGGTAGAATTGACTTTTATGATAGGCCCTTTTTAAGGTCTCTTTTGTTTTTTCAAACTGGAGCTTCTTTATCTGCTCAATAGGCATGGTCTCCAGTTCCTTCGTGAAATAGCTGTTTTCCTTTGTGATGTTCTTTCTCTCCATTCAATTCCTCCCGAGAAACCCTGGTTCTTTCCTGAAAGTATTTCTTTAAACCAGTACCTACTACCGGATACCAGGTACCACCTCAATTGAGGTATAAGAGTGAGATTCATTGCTTGCGCGTATAATCACGGGAAGTTCAGACTAAACCTAATAAGAAACCAAACTGGGCAAAAAGGTTGCAATCCCCGGGAAAATCATAAGCAGAACTGTGAGGATGATCAGGGCACCGAGGAAAGGAAATATCCCTCTAAAGATGATGTGAAGGGGAATGTCAGGAGCAATCCCTTTAATGACAAACACATTAACCCCTACCGGCGGCGTGATAACTCCCATCTCAGCTACCAGCACAATGATGACACCGAACCAGATCGGGTCAAAACCGAGTTTCATGACGACAGGGAAGAAGATTGGGATGGTAACTACAATCAGGGCCATAGAATCCATAAAAAAGCCGCCTATAAAATAGATAAAAATAATGACGCCCATAACGCCCATAGGGGACATGGGAAGCTGCCCTATCCAGTCAGCAAGTACAAAAGGTATTGTAGATATAGCCATGAAATGACCAAAGATTACAGCCCCTGTGATAATGAACAGCACCATACAGGCTGTTCGCAGGCCATCCTTGCCGGCCTCAAAGAATTTTTTCCAGCTAAGTTGCCGTCGGCCCAAGCCAATGAGCAAGGCACCACCGGCTCCAATGGCTCCTGCCTGGGTGGGGCTGAACCAGCCCAAGAATAACCCTCCGATAGCTAAAAGAAATAGAATGACGGCCTCGATAATTCCCGTAGTCGCTCGAAGCTTCTCTCTCCAATTAGTTGGGGCTCCAGGTGGACCGAGGTCAGGATTGCGCAGGCAAAGCAGAACCACCGTTGCGGCATAAAACAGGCTAAGAAGTAGCCCAGGAAATACACCGGCGATGAAGAGTTTGCCTATGGATTCCTCGGTCAATATCCCATAGACAATAAGGATGGTGCTTGGTGGGATAAGGATGCCAAGCGTGCCGGCGGCAGCAACTGTACCAGTGGCTAATGCATTATCGTAGTTATGCTTTTTCATCTCCGGAAGCGCTATTTTGCCCATTGTCGCTGCGGTAGCCGCGGTCGACCCGCATATGGCAGCAAAACCGGCACAGGCGAGCACGGTGGCCATGGTCAGGCCGCCACGTAGCTGCCCTACCCACGTATAGGTCGTGTCGAAAAGCCTTCGGCTGATTCCCGAAGCAAAGGCAAAGGTACCCATGAGGATAAACATGGGGATAACAGTCAGGGGGTAAGAGGAGAATTGCTCGAAGATATCTTGGGCCAGAAGGCTGAGGGCAGGCCCAGGGTCAGATAAATAAGCAAAACCAACGACCCCCACAAAGGCCATGGCAAAAGCAACCGGCATTCTGAGGAGGAAGAGCAATAGGAGAAGACCAATACCAGCAATACCTGTAACAACCGGGCTCATCTTTTTGCCATCCTGACTATCGCGTTCAGAAACTCCAGTAAAAACACCAAACAGACGGGAATACTGGCAAGGGCAATACTGTAAGCGAAAGGAGCAAGGGGTATACGAGCCGTTGCGCTCTCCTCCCCTCCGGTTTGAAGTAAATAACCGTATACGCAAAGGCGCCAAATAATCACAATGAAGAGGGCCAATCCAAGTAGGTGTATGATGATGTCGATAAGGGCCCGGACACGCCTTGGCAGCATAACGACAAAAAATTCTACGCGAACATGTCTGCCGAGAATGAGTGCGGAGGCGGCAGCGAAAGAGATTGCCACTACCTGGGATAGCATGACGATGTCAATGACCCCGAAAACGGGCAGAAGAAAGAGTTTGGCCCCAATCACATCAATGCAGGTGATAAACATCATCACTAAAAACCCTGCGAGTGCAATCCATTCAAACCAGTCACTTAGCCGGCGATTGAATCTTTCAAATTTTTCTAATGCAGACATAGCTATTTGGTTTCATCCTTGCCTAACTCTCCCTTCCAGGAAAGAGCAGGGCAAGGGAGCAGGACAAAGTTATTATCACTTTTTAAAAATATTGTCTAAGGTCTCATCTCGGCGGGCCCGGTTGGACATTTGATGCGAAGTTCAATCTGCTTAGCTGTCCAGTATTCAATTCGCTCTCGGAGAAATCCAATCCAGCCTTTGACTTCAGCCTCTGAATACCCTTTGCCAACCATATCCTTTACATAGTTTTTTACTACAGGTGCAGCAGCTTCCTTCCAGCGAGCTGCCTCTTGCGGGGATAACTCGATGATTTCCACACCTTTTTTTTCTGCAAACTCCTTGCCTTCAGCGTCTATCAAGTTCCACATTAAGGCAAATCTCTCCTTGAATTCCCCGCAAAGGCGGTCGAAGATTTCTTTAAGGTCCGGTGATAGCTTATTGTAGCTGTTTTTATTCATGGCAACATAAAAAGTGTAAAGATTGCCAACCTGCCAGCTTGCAGTGACATATTTTGCAACCTCGGCAAACCGGAAACTTTTAAGGGTTTCAAACGGTGTATTCACGCCGTCAATCACACCTTTAGCCATTGCGTCGTATACTTCCATCATCGGTGTCGGCGCTGGGGTTGCACCCAGTGCAGCAACGGTATTACCCACAATCCCAGGTGCTCTTATTGTCAGTCCCTTGAGGTCCTCCAGCTTGCGTACTGGCTTCTTACAAATGACAACATTCGGATTGCTGGAATGCATCCAGAGTATGTGTACCCCATCCCATTCCTTAGGTTGAAATTTATTGTAAAAGTCATTTGCAACCTGATTTGACACCCAGGCGCTGGGATAACCCAGAGGCAGTTCGCAGGCTCCGGTAACAAGAAAACGGCCCGGAGTGTACTCAATATGGGCAAAACCTATGTCAGCAATGCCACTGACAACACCTTTGTATATCCCAGGAGCTTTCAGTAATGAGCCGCCGGCAAAGTAGCGGATCTTTATTCTACCGTCGGTGCGTTTTTCCACTTCTGCGATGAATTCCTCACACATTTTGGATTGTCTTGCTGGGGGAGGGAAAAAATTGGCAAATTTTAGATTTATTACCTTCGCGGAAAATGCCGGGTTATCAAGGTTAGGGAATAAGATTGATAAGTTTACTAGCACTGCTAAGGACAGGGAAATCAAAAAAAATCTTCTTCTCATTTGTAGGTTACCTCCTTTTAAATTGAGTATTAAAGATCGAGAAATCCTTTCCTAACATGCTTGTTTTTTACCACCCCCTTTCCGCGGTCGCATCTATTGCGTTTTATTGGCCGGTTTTAGAGTTTGTCATAATTCCTATACATTTGCAAGATCAACTTTAATGTTCTCTGAGAGTTTTAGCTAATATTGAAGTTTCGCAGCTCAAGAAAAAAGAAAGCAAATTCAAATGTATTATCATTTGCTTTTCTGAATACTTTCAAATGCCTGAAATACCGCTTGAGCGAAGTCAGGGTCATTGACATATTGATCCGACTCCATAAGAGGAATCCTGTCGGAAAGTTGTCTTCTAAGGGTTTTAAGTAGTGCCATATCAGCCTCCGGGTTCCAAAATGGCTTTCCCCTGCGGTCCAGGGTGGAAAGTCCCTTTCTGGGCCAGAGGACAGCAACAGGGCCCTTGGATAGATTCAGCTTATCTGCTATTAGCCTGCCAAGGCTGATATTGTCACGTAAATTGGTTCGGATCAAGGTTGCTTGAGGATTATGGCTATATATGTTTCTGCGCCTATATCTGGTGGGGACAGTTTCAGGTCCGAGAAAATTGATAAAGTCAGCACTTCCTGGAACAACCACTTGGGGAATTCCGCGTATTCCTGCTGCTGTAAGCCGGTCAGGGCCGGCAGAAGCAAGGCCTCCCATTGATTCATTGGTGATTTCATTCACTGCAAGTTCGATCACCCCAACAACTTTTTCGGATTTCACATATTCCTCTAAGGCCTCACCGCCGGTACCGATGGTGTGAAACACCAGAACCGCGTACCCTTTGGCTTCGAGCATTCCCTTAACTGCCAAACCGCAGTCCGTTACAGTCCCGTTCATACTCATGACCACCAGGGGTCTATTGCGACCCTCGGGAACCTCGATTTCCACCATACCTGACATCGCGCCGGCCGCGTTGGTGAGGATTCGGCGTGTAAGGCGGTTAATTCCAGCCAGGTCTGATACAGGGGGCATGATCATTACGTCTTTTGTCCCAATGTATGGCCGGAGCCCTGCCTGGGTCACCTTGGTTGAGATGAGTAGCTTGGGAAAGCCCAGAGGCAAGGACTTAAGGGCCGGTGCAACGATGGTTGAACCCTGTCCTCCCCCGATCGCCAAAAGACCCTGAATACGCCCTGATTCCACAAGGGGATGAATAATTTTCTTTAACCCGGCAGCCATAATTTGTTGGGCAAATGCCTCATCGCCCTTTTTTCTCAGCGTACCAATATTCGAGCCGCCGGCAACTGCTATCTCGTCACGGGTTATATCTGCCTGAAGGTAAGGATTACCCAGGATACCCGTATCCACAATTAAGACCTTGTGCCCCCTTTTCAGAATCAAGGACCTCAATAAATCAACTTCTTCACCTTTAGTATCAAGGGTTCCTGCTATGGCAACTGTTTTACCCATTCACTAATTCCATCTGTAACCCTACTAAGTGAAACATCTCTACGCATCTTTGAAGAGTTCCGCCCATTTACTGAGCACTTTCCCCCTCAGTTCCGGACCGGCCACATTAACTGGCGGAAATTTATCCTTCCAGTGGTAAGGCCTGCAGGCGTTTATAAACACCTTGGCCGTGGTGTAATCTTTTCTGGCCCGCTTGTCAGGGTCAATCATAGGATCAAGTGGACTCGTCAAGAATCCCGGCACAATATCAATGTAATGTTCCGGATCGCAGCGTGTGCAAACGGCCCAGAGAACTTCATCCAGGTTTGAGGGATCAATATCTTCGTCCACCGTAATGATGTACCTGCCGGTACAGGCCCCCCCTTGCAAAAATGCTCCTGCCAAAGTGGCTACCTGCTTGGCATGACCTAGATATCTCTGCTTAAGGGAGATTACAGCAATAACCCGGTTTCCCGGACCATGTACGTACACACCCTTTATGTCCATCATTCCCGCCTTTTCCAAGCGGTTCCATAGAAAGGTTGCCGTATGAATGGGGATGGGGAACCATGTATTGACTGGCGGTTTGACAGGGGGTTGGCCAAACAGAATTGGATCGTTCCGATGGTACAGGGTCTTGATGTGGACCACAGGTTCGTTCCTGGTTCCTGAGGCATAATAACCTTGCCACTCCCCAAAGGGGCCTTCCTGACGGCTATCTTCCTCTGGAGACGGAGAGAATCCGCATGCAACGATTTCAGCAGTAGCCGGTATGGGGAGTCCGGTTTCCTTGTCTATAACAACCTCCACCCCTTTGTCTTTAATGTAACCGGCCATATCATACTCGGATATACCCCATGGCAAGGCAATGGTCGACAGGGCAAATAGGAGCGGGTCTTGCCCAAAGCACATGGCCACCGGGCAGGGTTTACCCATTGCCCAGTATTTTTCCCGCATGATAGTGGCGTGTTTGCCCGGGGAGGCATAAAAGGCGAGTGTAGTCTTATCCTGGATCATAACCCGGTAGGTGCCGAAGTTAACCCAGCCTTCATCAGGGTCCCTGGTGATTGTGATGACTCCGGTACCAATGTATCTGCCGCCGTCATGGGTATGCCACTTGGGGGTAGGAAACTTATAAATATCAATATCATCTCCTTTCAGGATATTCTCCCTTACTGGCCCGTCTTCCACCTCCACCGGGGACACCGGTTGAAATTTGTTCCACTTGTCTTTCCATTCCGCCACGCATTCGATGTCGGTCATTTCCTCAGCAAAGCCGAAAGCCAATTTCTGACCTACCCGATGGTGCATCAAGTTTGTGGCAACACGGAATCCCTGAGGATAACCTTTAATATTGTCAAAGATCAGTCCCGGCCCCTCCCTTTCGGCCATCAATTCGTTAATCGTTCCTATCTCAAGGTCCCAATCGGCATTACTTACACTGCTGATCTTGCCCCTTTCATCTAAAGCATCTAAAAAACCCCTCAGATCATCTATCATGCTGCGAAATCCTCCTTTCACATATGTTTCATATAGTGAACCTAAGTTTCATAAGTATATTGACGCTAAACTACAAACCTGTTAATGTCAAATAAAAAAAAAGCGTACCGGTATCTAATTACATTATCTTATCCCTATAAGGGTGAAAAAAATTCCATGGCATTTACGAATCACAAAAAAACCCTATACAGGGTGCAGGCGTTAGAACGCGCCTTAGATATTCTTGACTGCTTCACTTTCCAGAACCGGGAGATGAGCCTCTCAAATGTGGTGAAACGTACCGGGCTTAATAAGACGACAGCCAAGAGGCTGATATCAAATCTAACCGATAGAGGTTACCTCCAGCAAGACCCCGAGACAAAACGCTACCAGCTGGGTTTACGGCTTTTTGAATTGGGTGGAATTGTTTTTTCTTCATTTTCCCTTCGTAAGGCCGCGGGTTATCCCATGACCCATCTCCAGAATGCCACAGGAGCAACCGTTCTTTTGGGAGTGAATATGGACGATCAATTAGTTTATGTAGACAAACGGGAAGGTCATGGAATGTTACGCATCTCGTCAGACATTGGTTGGCGAAGGCCTCTGCATTATGGAATGCTGGGCATGGTTTTGATGGCCTATCTCAGTCCAAAAGATGTCAAAAGAATCCTCAGGCAATATCCATTAGATGCACATACACGTTTTTCGATTACAGATCAGGAAGCCTTCAGTCTTCGTCTGGAAAAAATCCGCAAGGAAGGTTACATAATCGAAGGGGAAGAAGCCGTTGAAAAGGTAGTTGGTATTGCAGCCCCAATCAGAGATTACTCCCGTCGAGTTATAGCAGCTCTTGGCATAGCCTTGACTTCTGGACAGGTCAACTTAGAGAAGGAGGCAGGAGAGACAGAGGGTATAAGGAATTTGCTACTTAAAGCATGCGATGATATTTCTGATGAATTGGGGTACCTTAAAATATAATAGAGACAAGAGATCTATCCATAGATATTTAAACATTCTCCAACTGTAAGTGGGATGAGCGAAGCAAACTAACTTGAGCTTACAGTGGTCAGTAAATCTTTTGTTGACATTCCATGAAACAGGTCTAATATTTCGTATGGAAACAAAACGGCTTAGATTCATATTACGGAATTGGAATCGCATGTTTTAAGCCTGTCCGGATTGGTGAGGTGATGAAAAGTGCCAATTTATGAGTACCGGTGCAAGTCCTGTGGCAGTGTCACGGAGTTCCTGGTGGGTGTGGGTGAAGATATTGCCATCACCTGCTCTCATTGCGGAAGCCTCGATATGGAGAAAATCATGTCTGCCGCATCTTTTCTGGATGGTGGCCCGAATCGAAGACCTGGAAGTACCTGTTGCGGTCGAGAAGAGCGATGTTCGACACCCCCATGCTCCACTGGAGGGGTTTGCAGGAGAGATTAATAATTACTAAGTTCACTGAAGAGAGGAGATATTTGAAATGAAAGTAGCAGTTAGCTCAAGCGGGGGAGATCTTGATGCACAGATTGACCCGCGTTTCGGCCGGTGTGCCTATTTTATTATTGTAGAAACAGACGATATGAGTTTTGAGGTTTTTGATAACGAGAATATAGCCCTGGGCGGAGGGGCTGGTATCCAATCGGGCCAGTTTGTGGCATCCAAGGGGGCTAAAACCATTATTACAGGAAATGCCGGTCCGAATGCCGTACGGACCCTTTCCGCAGCAGGAGTCGAAGTGATCGTAGGCCAGGAAGGAACTGTAAGGAAGGCCATAGAGGATTATAAAAACAAGAAACTGAATAGTACGACCGAAGCCAACGTGGCAGACCATCACGGGATGGGCAATAGCTCTGTTCAGGACACAGGTGTTGGAGATCCTCCGAGACAGGGTGGCCTGGGCACAGGTGGTGGTATGGGCCAGGGTGGTGGCATGGGAATGGGTCGTTGTGGCGGCATGGGACGCGGCCGTGGCATGGGCATGGGACGGGGTAGAGGCATGGGAGCCGGAATGCCGGCCTCTGGACCGGTCTCCCCGAATCCGCCCGAATCCGCCCCGCTATCTAAAGGGGAAGCATTGAAGAGCCTGAAAGATCAGGCAAATGATTTGCGCAAGCAGATAGAAAACATTGAATCCAGTATTAAAGATTTAGAGAAAAAGTAGATAATCGGAGGTTAGCGATAAATGGCAAAGGAAAACCAAAGCTGTGGCTTTAATAGCCAGCAAGATCAACATCAACAGCAGGATATTGAGATTAAAGAGAGATTGCAGCATATCAAGAACAAGATTCTGGTTATGAGTGGAAAAGGAGGTGTGGGCAAGAGCAGCGTTGCCGCCTATCTGTCAGTGGCCCTTGCGAAGAAGGGTTTCAAGGTTGGGCTCATGGACGTGGATCTTCACGGACCCAGCATACCCCGTTTACTGGGCCTGAAAGGAACCATTGGACCAGCCACACAGAGTGGTAAAGCCCACCCCGTAAAGTATCTTCCAAATATGGAAGTGATTTCCATTGAACCCCTTATGGGAGAAAACAAGGATATGGCGACGATCTGGCGGGGGCCCCTCAAGATTGGCGTTATCAGACAATTTATAGCGGATATTGAGTGGATGGATCTCGATTATATGATCATTGACGCACCTCCCGGTACGGGCGACGAGCCATTGACCATAGCCCAGACCATCCCGGATGCCAGTGCCCTGATCGTGACCACGCCTCAGGAGATTTCACTGGCGGATGTCAGAAAATCCATAAACTTTTGCCGTCAGGTAAACATGAAAATTCTGGGCCTTGTGGAGAATATGAGTGGGCTAAAATGTCCCCATTGCGGGGAAATGATTGATATATTCAAGACACATGGCGGCATGCTCACTGCAAAAAAAGAGGGTTTGAAGCTTTTGGGATCGCTGCCCTTTGAGCCAGAGGTGGTATCGAACGGCGATGCCGGAAACATAAGTTTCCTGGACAACGACCAACTATTATTAACCCAGGAATTCAACAAAATCGTGGATGAGATTGTGAAATTAACAGAGACCAAAGAAGGCCTTGTTCCGGAAACGCAAAAAGACAAGGAACTCCCGATGAGAAAACAAGCTTCAGAAGGCACAAAAATACTCGCGGTTCCTGTGTCCGATGGAAAACTTGCGTCTCATTTTGGCCACTGTGAACAGTTCGCATTCATTGAAACCCAGAACGGAAAGATAATAAAGACGGAAATGCGACCCCCCCCAGCCCATGAGCCTGGTGTATTACCTCAGTGGCTCTATGAACAGGGGACTGATGTGGTGATCGTGGGCGGAATGGGACAGCAGGCACAGCAACTTCTTAAGGAGAAGGGGGTTGAGGTTATCATCGGTGCGCCGATGGATTCTCCGGAGTTTCTGGCAAACCAGTATCTTTCAAATACACTAATGGCGGGTGAGAATGTTTGTGATCATTGAGTAAACCCTAACCCGGATAAACCGGAAAAGTGCCTAAAGTGAGCTAAAGTGAACTAAAGTGCCTATTTATCCCGCTTGCAGCGGGGAAGTTATGGTAACCACCGAGGGATATATGTTTTTTCTGCCGTTGGTGGGAACAGATGGGGAAACGCAAAAACTAAAAAAGTTGAATCACCATTCATTCTTCGGAAACCCTTTCTATCACTGGCTTTCCGGGCATTGTAATAAATTTCTTGTGCTTTTTGCACAAGATTTAATTGTTAACTGTCTAACGTTGCAGACCTGCACCGAGGAAAAACGTGCCAGAGTGCGCCAGATGTGGCTGAGCACAGTCTCGGACAGGTCGTAGCATACTTGACAGTATGTGAGATCCTGG
>JAIVXD010000019.1:0-14442 GCA_048636195.1 Anaerolineales bacterium | reverse complement strand
CAGGAATTACGAATTATTTAAGCTTGCTGTGACAATATTGAATTGCAGAATCCTTTAACTTCCCCGCTGCAAGCGAGATAAATAGTCACTTTAGCTCACTTTAGGCACTTTAGGCACTTCTTTTATTTCGGCCTAACCTTACGATAAACCTCCAGGGGGTTCCTTTGTTCGCCCTCGACCGTTAAAAGATCTTCCTCAACAGAGATTCCAAACAATCTTTCATTTTCCTTGAGCACCGGAAGAATCAGATCCCAATCTTTCTCTTCGAGTGCTACGATTTCTCCACCGTTCAGTTGCTGCTCATCTACTGACTTGAAAGGATCCCGTATATATATGGCCCCCCCTGATGCCAGGGAAAAGAGATTGGAGCCCGGATAGGGACTGGGCTGAGGGATTGCACGTCCCTCGCTGTCGAACTCCACGCCATTCAGGACCACAAAGCCCCCTCCATTTAAAGGATCACCCGCCATAAAGGATTCACCCAGGTAGTCGAGACAGGTCCCATTTATAACTACACGCGGTCTGCCCACTGCGTTTATAAGTGGACGGCCCGCGGCATTGCCCATAACATACACTTCTCCTCCTTTGGCGCCGTACATAAATGTCTGACCTGCATCGCCGTAGATGACCATCTTACCGGATTTCATGATCTGGCCCAATTGATCCTGCCCGTTACCGTGCACATACATGCTGAGCCCATCAATACCGGAACCTATATAGTCACCGGAACTACCGTAAATATCAATACGAATTCCACCTGTATCCGGTCCAAATCCGCATCCATGGAATCGCTGTCCCTTGAGTCCAAACACGATAAATCGCCGCCAGCCCCTGTAAAAGGCCTCGGCCATCAAGCGACTGTCACAACTGTTGCCTTCAGGGGGAAAGAGAGAGGCATCAATGATTAACACCTTTTCATGGTAAGAAGGCCCTCTGAAAAACTGCCTGTTTTCCCAGTCAATCAACCGGTATGCACCCTTCTCATCTTCCCTTTCAAGGGACGGGAAACCGCGAAAAACAGTCTCCAGAGTCTGGTTTACCATCTGCAAGACAGATCGTCTCTTCTTGTCATAAGTAGGGTAGCGGCGATCGATCAATTGGGTCAATGCCTTCAGGGCGACCTCAAAATGCGCATCTCCTTTAAGTGCCCATGCCCTGATTTCCCTGAGACAGTCCATCAAATCTGCATAGTCCCAGAGTTTAATTCCATCCTTTACGTACTCATACAAAAGGTCAGGACGCTGCAATTCAAAAAAGCCGGATATATCAAAGCGTTCCCTGTCTTCATCTTCCATCATGTAGTAAACCCGGCCAGGCAGATAGGGAACCTGGCCTTCAGGGACACCTATCTCCCGGCCGAACTTATCAACACAGGTCAATCTTCGCTCAAGTGATCCCTGATCTGTTTTATTCAGGTTAAAGACAAACGCCCCTCCGTCCGTATAACTCCCACCTCGTGCATTCCAATACCGGTCGGCCACTGTTCCTACTCGAGGATCTTCCTCTGACAGGCTTTTCAAGGTGGCATCAATGGCCTGCTTTTCAGAGCATATCAGTCCCACCTGGACCTGACCGTCGTGCAGGGCAAAGACCTGGGGTCTGAGCATGGCTGTATCAGTGATTCCGATGAGCTGAAGCTGGTCGTTCTTCGTATCATTTCGCGCTATGATAAAGAACCAGGGACCGTCCGGAGAGCCGTGAATATGTGTGGCCTGTATTGCCCGGTAGACCCTCTGCTTTTCGGGCGGCAACTTATCGAAGTCCCTCTCCATAGTCGGGGCCAGTGCCTCAATCACATATTCTAAAGGATAGCCGTAGGTCCGGCTATAGAGGTCAAACAAGAGGACAGAGACCTCCGTGTCAGTCAGAAAAAGTGAATGGATATTTCGCTGGACCAGATACTCTGCCACAGAGTGATAATTGGCAAAATCTCCGTTATGGACAAGGGCCTCGTTAAGACCGATAAAGGGATGAGCGCCGGCCGGGTGCCAGACCCTCCCCTTTGTGGGGTATCGCTGGTGGGCAACCCAGATATGGGCCTTAAAGTCATCCAGTTTGTAATACTGAACGACCTGTTCCGCATATCCAACTATCTTCAGGATAAAAAAGTTACGGCCGTGGGACAGGACAAATGCCTGTTGTCTGCCCATGGCGTCGTAATATGTCTTATTAATGTTAAAGCTGTTCTGGTAGACAAACTCATCCTCAGCCTCTCTTTGGCTGAGCCCTTCCAGACCCTTTTCCGCGATAAACGCCTTTAGGACCTGTGGCTTTACCCTGACAAAATATCGCCAGACATCCGGGGGACGAACTTCCAGACCCGCGACATATCGGTAATCAGTTAAATGCGGGATACTCTCAGTAAAATCCACCTTGAACCACGGCTCTATAAACCGCTGTTCAAGGTCATCCATAACCCCGTCCTCAAGTACGGCAATCTGCAAAATGTAGTCTTGTTCAAGGATTTCCTTTGATATACCCAGCATATTGTGATCAAAACCCATGGCAACAATACCACCGCCCCGGCCATTGCCCCTGTTGTGCATCTGCCTGGAGGGCTCAAAAATATGCTTTCCTCTTACCGGGATACTGCACGCAAATCCCGTGACCCCGCATCCACCCTCTGCCTCTGTTTCTGAATATCGTGTGCAGGGGATATCCTTTACCAGGGATTTTCTGGATCGGATAATATTTGTTATGGTTTGGTCTTGTTGCATGATTTAATCGTGTATCTATTTTGATGGGTTTCACTCCGCTCAACCCATCCTACATTATGTATTTAATATTGGGTTTCGATTCATCCGATATAGACGTAGGGTGGGTTGAGCGAAACGAAACCCACCAGATCCGAAACCAATTACTACTCCAATTCCATATCCATAATACCTTTTGGAGGCATACTCCCCCAATTTTCTTCATAAATCCCCTTATCGACAAATCGCTTAAAACTACTATAAGGCCAATCAATGGCTCTTTCCGTCAATTTGTGTTTTACTGGGTTATAATGAATGTAATCAAAATGACGGTTATAATCTTGCTGATCACGAATCAAGTGCTCCCAAAATCTCCTCTGCCATAGACCCTTTTCCTTCTTTTTAACCTTTGAGCCGCTCTTTGCAAAAAAACGATTGTAATCCATGGAAAAACGGTACTTAATTTCTTTCCACCTGTTAGAAAAGTCCTTATCATCGTTAGGTAACGTCCATATGCAATGAATATGGTCAGGAAGAACTACAATAGCTTCAATAGTAAATGGGCTTTTTTTCATGACCGTTCTAAATGAATCGCGAAGCTTTTGAACATTCTTTGCATTGGAAAAAATAGGCCGCCTTTCTTGTGTCACGACCGTAAAAAAATAAGTACCGCCTTTTCTATATAGCCTTCGGTAGTTGGCCATGGTTTAAACTCTGTTACGATGGGTTTCGTTCCACTCAACCCATCCTACGATTCATCCGACATCGATGTACGGTAGGTTGAGTGGAACTACGATTCATCCGACATATATGTAGGGTGGGTTGAGTGGAACGAAACCCACCGCATACACTTTAGGCATTTTAGGCACTTTAGATCACTTTAGGCACTTCTTTTCATATAATCCAAATGCACCAGACAATCTGTCCGGCCTACCAACTCTCTTAAACTCTTCATGCCCAGTCTTCTCAAAATCCGAACCAACTCGTTGCGCCAGGCCAGAAACATGTTGATGACTCTCTGTGTCCCCCACTCAAGGTCGATCAGATCCATCAACTCCTGGTCCGTTGTGGCAATACCCCTGGCGCAACCTCTTCCGCTTTCGCAATTATGGCACCGGATACACTCCAGTGCCACCAGGTCTGCTGTCCCTGTGCATACACCATCCGCACCAAGCGCTATGATCTTGGCAACATCATGGGGCGTCCTGATCCCGCCGCTTGCGATCACTGTTATCTTATCGCGGACACCTTCTTCCTGTAAAAAACGGTGGACCTTGGGAATCGCATATTCAATGGGCATGGCGATATTCTTCTTGGCAATATCAGGCGCCGCGCCGGTCCCGCCGTAACTTCCGTCTAAGTGAATGATATGGGCGCCGGCGTAATAGCTCCCTACAGCAACCATGTCCACATCAGTAGGTGTAGAGACCTTGACAGATACCAGGGCCTGTGGATTGATGGACTTTATCCAGTCCACGTGTTTTTTGTGATCTTCCACCGAATACACGCTGTGAAAAGGAAAGGGTGAAAACAAGGGGTATCCCACCACGGCCTCCCGCATGCGGGCAACGCCCGGGGTTACTTTGTCGCCCAGGAGGTGCCCGCCAAGTCCCGGCTTGGCTCCCTGGGCATACTTGAATTCAACGATTTTTACCCTTCGGATGGTCTCCTCACTAACCCCGAATAGCCCTGTGGCCACCTGGGTAATCACGTGGTCGTCATATGGCTTGAGCTCATCAGGGTACCCGCCTTCGCCCGTACAGCAGAAGGTCCCAAGAGCGGCGGCAGCCTTGATTCTGCTGAGCATTGTGGTGATACTCACAGAACCGTATGACATGCCACCACCATAAAAAGGGACATCAATCCTGATCCTGTGGGCGTTATCATGCCTCCTGTTTAAATCGACGCCTACGTCCACCTCTTCATCTGACCGGCCTGAGGGCGATTCATGCCCGGATTTGACGTCTTTGAAGATAAGGCGCAGCTTGTCAAACCCGCCTTCAGAACCCCCAATCTTGTACTCCAACCCTTTTGGAGGAACCTCACCGAACTCTGCCATATACCATGTGCTGACCAGGAGATCAGGAGTCCACCTGAAGTCCCCCATAACATCAAAATCAGGGTTTCGCCTGATAGAAAGTGCCTGGACCGGACAGGCTTCATAGCACGGTTCAGGACAATCAGACCCCACACACAGGTAATGGTTCTTGACAAACACCTGCCCTCTTCTCACGATGTGGACTCCGTAAGGGCATATCTCGACACATTTCCCGCAGGCAATACAGTCACTGCTCCGGTGAAGCCGATATTTTCCAATAGGATTTCGGAAACGTGACGGCGTTCTTTTAAATTCTGGAGAGCGAAACTCATTACCACTATTCAAGTTGGCATCCCTCCTCAACCTGTCCCAAGGATTCAAAAGTGGACCTGTCAAGCTCTTCAAAAAACATGGCTCGACCTGCCTCTCCCCGTAAGCGCCTGGCATCTCTGATACCCATGGCGCCCATCACTTCAAGCAATTGGTTGTGCCAGGCACCAAGAAGGTTAACGACGCGCGCTGCTACCCAGCCTGACGAGGCATCGTCTATTTCTACCGGGCAAGGCAGGCCTTCAGTGCATCGCCGGCACATCCTGCACTCAAGGGCTATAAGAATAGGAAAATCAACAAATACCGCGTCTGCCCCGCATAGCATGGACTTGGCCACATGTTCGGCCATGGAAAGCCCTCCGCTTGCCAGCAGGGTCAGATTGTCTCGTACCCCATCATCAACAAGCTTCATATGCACCGAACGGATTCCGTCTTTCAAGTACCGGGTTTCGTCATCCAGGAACCGGCCATCCGAGCTCCCTTCAAGATGAATAATCGAGATGCCTTTTCTTGTGAGTGAAAGGGCTTTTTCCTCTATTCCTTCAGCCATGGGTATTTTTATCGATATCAAGACAGCGGAATATAACTTTTTTATGTTGCTGATAGTTTCTTCCAAATTTTCAGACCACGGAATCTCTATGACTCGCACCCCTTTCGGGATGGAAACAGATTCGGGTCCTTCGGGCAAAACCGGCATCAGCCATTGACCGAAATTATCTAATGATGCATTGATCTTTTCCTGCGGGAGTGTCATCAAGGTCCCGATACGACGCGCTGCCATGGCCCAGCCTTTAATAATTTCATCGCTCAATGCGCCAAAAGCCGGGAACTTCATGAAAATCGGGAGTGGAATACTCGTAACAAGGGGTTCATCACCGTCAAGTTCCCCGGATTCGCTAAACCTTAAAAATTCAGGGGTTCTTCCCAGGTCTATGGCAGTGCTGATATATTCACGTCCGTGAATGCCATCCCTTGTAGGCCGGACAATCTCGGACATATCGGTCCACATTGAATCAAAGCCCGGTCCACTGAAAGGTCCTGGATAGCCCGCTCCCGATATCGGGATCTTCCCGGTTTCCGCCTGATACCACAGGCTGGAAATAATATCGGGAGTCCAGTAGGGATCTCCAAGGGCCCTGTATTCCGGATTCATGGACTTATGGATCAGCTCCCCGGGACAACCCTGCACGCACCTTAAGCAGTTCATGCACTGGTTGTCGATGGAGTCGATCATCTGGCGGGGGTCAAGACCGCGGTTATCGTAGACGCCGTATACGCACATTGTCTTTACGCACACAGCGCACTTCAGGCAGCCCTCCTCCCACGCTATAATTCCCGATCTGATGACCGGTTCAAAGCGATGAGGGACTGGGTGGGTATGTATCGTATATTTTGCAGGCATTTAAGAACTCTGATTTCGGTTAGACAGGTCTCGGCAATAACCCTGCCCTTTCCACAATCTCTCCAACCACCTCTTCCCATTCAATGGCCATGATATGGACGCCTTTAACGCCTGGTGTTTCCTTCAACCTCTCAATGGTCTCAACGCAGATTCGTATACCTTCTTCGCGCTGTTTATCCCTGGGAACACCTTCCATCCTTTTTATGACCTCATCAGGGACATCCATACCAGAGACCTTGTTCTTCATGTACTTGGCCATGCCAGGTGATTTTAGAGGGGTGACACCACCGAGGATAAATGCCTTTTCAGTAAGACCCCTGTCTCTGGCCATATTTATCCATGTCTCAAATCTCTTTAAATTATAAATACATTGTGTCTGTATGAAGTCAGCTCCTGCCATTATTTTTTTGGAAAGACGGACAGCCCTGAACTCCAAAGGATCTGCAAATGGGTTGGCGGCAGCACCAATAAATATATCAGGGGGCATGTTTAAGGCATCACCGCCAAGTATGGTCCCATTATCCCGCATTGCCTTCACTACCTGGACAAACTGGATAGAGTCCAGGTCAAATACGCCCATGGCCTGGGGCTGGTTCCCAAAAATCTGGTGATCGCCAGACAGGCACAATACATTCCTTATTCCGAGGGCTGATGCACCCAGAATATCAGACTGGAGGGCGATTCTATTCCGGTCTCTCACTACCATCTGCAGGACCGGATCAAAACCTCCGGTCTTAAGCAAACTGCAGGCCGCCAGACTGGACATGCGCACAATAGCAGTCTGGTTATCCGTCACATTGACGGCATCAACCTTATCCTTCAAGAACTTTGCCTTTTTGAGCACAGACTCAGGATCCGCCCCCTTTGGAGGACCACATTCAGCAGTAACTGCAAATTTTCCAATCTCAAGGACTTTTTTCAGGTTGCTCATGCGCTTCACTCCTGATGATGTAACATCTCAATAAGTCAGGATATTGACTCCTGCTGATCTTCTCTGATAATTTTTCTCGGCCCGACCCCCTGCTTCCTGGACCAATCTTTGGGCGGGTAAATCATCTCAAGCCTGTCTAATGCGCCAAAGTTCGTCAAACGGTCGATAATCAGTTGCCAGGCACAGGGGACTTCCGGGTTTACTTCGCACTTCCCGTCCATTGACCCGCCGCATGGCCCGTTAAGAAGTTGCTTTGAACAACGCGTCAGCGGACAGACCCCGCCAAAGTAATAAAGCATGCAATCGCCACATCCGATACAACTCTCCACCCAGTACCCCTGATCCTTGGTCTCGCCCATAAATTCCGTGTTCAGGGCCGGGATTACAGGCACCTCAGGGTACATGTCGGCAATGGCCTGTACCCCGGCGCCACAGCCCAGGGACAGGATTGCATCGTATTGGTCAATGACATCATCTAATTGAATGACAAATTCTTTTACACATTGACGATCTATGGTTTTTTCGGAGATTCCTACATCTTCCCCATTCATCTTGCCCGCCATACGAAGGGCCGACGCAAGCATTGCCGTCTCCTTTTCTCCACCGGCCGCACACTCAGCCACGCAGGAACCGCAGCCCAGGGCAAGGATCCGTTTATAAGGGACAATCATCTCCCTTATCTCGTCTATAGGTTTCTGTTCTGCTGTGATCATAACCTGTATCTCCTGATTATTTGAAAAAGGTTACTTAGTCCAATACCGGTGATAATTGCAATTTGAGCGTCCTCTCGAAAACCTCCCTGGCCAATTGAACCAATGATTTAGGATTATCTTTTGAGCCAACAATTATCCCAACACGTTCTGCTTCCAGTCCGATATCAGTAATGATGGCCCTGGTTCTTTCTACCCGTTTTTTGGCCCTGCGGTTTCCCTCAAAATACCGGCATTCACCTTCAGGGCATGTAATCACATAAGCCATATCGGCGAACTCCTCCAATGCTTTCAGCAGATGAATAGGCTCCAATCTTCCACTGCAGGGAATAGGAAAAAGCCGTATGTTTTTGCCGTATTCTTTCTCTATGGCAAGTCTTTCCTGCTCACTGCTTCCAGGGACTTGCTGGCAATAAAAAAGCGCCAGGCAGCGCTTCTGCATATCGATCATTTCCGAAATAATTCCTTTCGTAGTACTTCAATAAAAAAAGACGCCTTTCCCGTCAAAAGGGATACCGACGTCTTTGTCTTTTCCTTTGCTTAATTCAGGCGCTTTCATACGCCATTGTACGAAGCCGCTTCAAATATAAGTTTTAATATTTAGATGGATTTGGCACGGTTGTCAAGAAAATTTTTGCCTGTTATTTTTCGATCTGGGCAGGTAAATTCACTGCGCACCAGATTCCAGACTGACACCACATATGCTGGGCTCTTTTTCCTTGACTCATAAGAGTGCTTTTCATATGCTTCCTTCCGACCTCGTTTAAGTGGTATAACGATTGTCTAAACATCAAGCGTCCAATTTACTTGCAAATAGGGGATATGCTCTTATTTAAAACTACTTAACTATTCAACTACTTAACAAATTAACGTTACCTAATGTTTGGAAAAAAAACGACATCATCTGAAAATGTTTTGATTCTGGGACTTGGCGGAGTCGGATTTTATCTGGCGAAACGACTGGGGCATGAAGGATACGCTATCACAGTCATAGAATCAGATAACAGACTGATTCGCTATGCTGATGGGAGTATTGACGCCCGACTGATTAAAGGCAATGCCATGAGTATTGAATGCTGGCAGGAAGCCAACGCGGAGGACATGGATTTTCTCATTGCTGTTACTGATAATGACGCCGTGAATATGTTGTCTTCAATGATTGCGGATCGCTTTGGAATTCAGCGTAAAATTGCCCGGGTCCGTTCCCTGGGGTTTGGAAATGAAGATTCTATCCTAACTTCTGAAGACTTAAAAATCGATTTATTTATTCACCCGGAAGAGTTGGCCGCTCAAGAAATTGTAAGGGTGATTAAACGCACAGCAGGGAACGAAATAATAGATATTGCCCAGGGACAAATGCAAGTCATGGCTATCCGTATTCATGAAACATCGCCTTTGTCTCATAAAAAATTAAAAAAAATTTCTCAGGCATATCATGATTTACCTTTCCGAGTTGTTGCTGTTGCTCGAGGAATCACCACAATCATCCCCGACGGAGAACATGAGGTTTTACCTCAAGACCAAGTGTTTATTATGGTGAGCAACGAGGATCTACCCCGGTTAATGGAACTGACAGGAGTAGAACAGCATAGCCTTCATCGGGTAATGATTATAGGGGGCGGCCTGGTGGGAAGTCGTGTAGCCGAGTTATTAGGAAAAACCGTTGAAGTTAAACTGATTGAAAAAGATGATAAACGTGCTGAAGACTTATCTTCCACGTTAGAAAACACAGAGATTTTACACGGAGATGGATCAGATGCGGATGTTCTGGCTTTGGCAGGGATGTTGGATATGGATACTTTTATTACTGCCACAGGAGAGAATGAAACCAATATTGTTAGCTGCCTGTTAGCGAAACATTTGATGAATACACAAAATCACGATTTGCACGGTAAGCAGGGAAAAACAATTGCTTTAGTTAATAAAGAGGATTATCTGGTGCTGGCAGCAACAATTGGGTTGGACATAGTCTTGAACAAAAAAATCCTGGCAGGGAACGAGATTCTAAAATTCATTCGCAGAGGTGAACTGCTTTCTGTGGCCCACCTGCATGGAGTCGACGCTGAAGTGGTTGAATTCGTTGTCGCTCCAAACTCCCCTATTACCCGTAAACCGCTCTCCAAATTTGGTTCTTCACCTGATGAAAAATTTATCATTGGCGGAGTCTTTCGCGATGGAGGGTGGAAAATTGCTGTGGGAGACACTCAAATCCGCGATGACGAACGGGTTATCGTTAGCTGTACTTCGCTTCAGCTAAAAAATGTTCGGAAATTATTTTTAGTGTAAGCTACTTCTTCCAAAATGCCGGATAGAACACGACCAGCGCTGAAAACATTTCCACTCTGCCAACCAGCATATTCCAGGATAAGAACCATTTCCCTACATCAGAAATATGGGCATAATTTTCTGACGGTCCTACTGCTCCAAAGCCTGGGCCTATATTCATAAGTGTTGCAATGACGGAACTCATGCCCGTAAGATAGTCCATATCATCCACCAACACCATAAAACAGCCCCCTCCCAGCACCATGAATATATTTACAATAAAATAACAGATTGCAAGATCTACTATTGAGGAATCAACAGCACGCTGGTTGAGCCGAATTGAAATAACGGCCATGGGTTGTAAGAAAATTTTCTTTACTGATGCATACATGTATTTGCCTATAAGAACATAATGGACGACCTTGATGCCGCTGGTGGTTGATCCGGCGCAGGCCCCAATAAAGCACACCGTAAATAGAAACATCTGCGCGGCCTGGGGCCATTTTTCATAGTCGGCAGTGGTGAACCCGGTCGTGGTTAAGATAGAAGTTACCTGGAATGTCGCATATCTAATAGAATCCATTAAGCTGCTATAAGTATTTTCCTTCCATAAAATCCATGAAACAATGCCACAAAAAAACAGCAAAAACCCCACATACCAACGGAATTCAGTATTTATTTTTAATGTTCGCCAGTCCCCTTTCAGCATATGATAAAAAAGCATAAAGGTCATACCGCCCAGAAACATAAACAGAATTATCACCCATTCAAAATATGCATTGTTATAAAATCCTATACTATTGTTATAGGGGGAATATCCTGAAGTTGATACCGTTCCGAATGAATGACACAAAGAATCAAAAAGAGACATTCCTCCAAGGCATAACAAAAATGTTTCTAAAAGGTTTAGCGCCAGATATATCCCCCAGAGCCAGATCATGGTATCTCTATTACGGGGCTTGAATTTTTCTTTGGTAATAACCTGACCAGGACTCGACTCTGCTCGAAATATACGTAGCCCACCCATTCCATGGGGCAGGAATAAAATAGTTAACGTCAAAAACCCCATACCACCGAGTAAATGGGTCTCGCTTCTCCAAAACAACAGTCCGTGAGGTACTATTTCTATGTCAGTGAGTATGGTTGCCCCGCTGGTTGTATAACCGGACATCATTTCAAAAAAAGCGTCAGTAAAGGAAGGAATCGCTCCGTAGATCATAAAAGGCAGGCCGGAAAGAGCAGAGACCAAAATCCATCCAAAGACAGCGATGAAAAATCCGTCTTTAATGTTTAAATCCTGATTCTTTCGAAAAAACCACCAGAGAGGTAGCCCCAATGCAATCGTAATTATTGCGGAAATTAAAATTGAAAACAGATCTCCTTCATTGTAATACAAGGAACATATTAACGGTAAAGCCATTGAACTACCGGTAACAATTAATAAAGTTCCCAGGACATGTGCTATTGAGGAGAAGTGCATGGGTACCCAAAGAGTAAAGAATCCAGGTTCATAGGACCTGGCCTTGGTTTCCTCCGCAGAGGGAGAGCTGTCTGTATTTCACCCGTTCTCCAGAGCACTGGAGTGATGGAGTAATGGAGTGATGGAAAAAGCGCCCTTTCACTAGCGAAGCTTCGCTACAACAAGTATCTAGAGGCCAGTCCCGCCCGGGCGGGAGATCACGTGGTAAGTTGAGACAATCATTAACGATTCCAAAAATTCGACTCAAAATTTAAGATTTTTCTCTATATAGACGGATAGTTAAGGCATTATTATTCACGCTTTCTTCATGAAAACCCTCACAACCGCTTTTTCTTTTCCCAATACTCCAGTTCTCCATTACTCCAATACTCCGTAACACAAAACTGCAAGGCAGAGCCATCTAGCTCTGATCTGACCCATCGAAGATCCCGCTAAGCGGGGAAGGACCAGGGTTTCAGTGTTAGAACGAAAATGGGTAATAGGAATTTGCCTTTTAAAGGCAGGGGAAGGATAACTTGAATATGGGCAAACAAAAACTAAGTCCTTTGGAGCCAGATTCCTTACTCGAATAAGTCTGATTGATCTCATGACATCAGATTCCGAGATCATCAAAAAGCTCTTGAGGTGTGGAAAATTGTCTTCCCTTCCCTTGCCTGGAATTCTCGATGGCTTTCATGGTTTTTTCGTTGGGAATATGAAGTCCAAATTTATATTTTTGACGCCCATAACTATTTGATATTCCAATATGTAAATCATTATTTTTGTGCATTTTGTGCCTTTTTGCGGCTATATCAGCTTTGGTAACGACTAAATTTGTCAAATTCACTTTTAAGCCAATCCGGCCAGAACTCATGGTCTATGGGGTAACTTGCATCCAATGCCTGAAAAGAACCGTCGCCTGCAACTTTTCGAATTCTATCCAGTGAATTATATTTTACTTCATCAACGCCAACAAGTTTTGCCACAGCGCTGTTGATCTCATCCAGGGTTTTATCATAGGGGTTATCGTCCTTAAAAGCCCTCTGGGCTGCCAGTTCGTATAAACACTCGATGCCACGATGCCATTCCTTAAACGAAGGAAAAAACATTGCGCCGTAAGATATCCAGAATTCGATGAATTTAGCACCTGCATTGTATACAACCCAGACAGACCCCCCTTCGCTTACACTTCCTCTTACAATGCTGTCATCTCCCATTGCAATGCTTTTGTCTTTTAACAAGGTATCAATGCCGCCAAATTTAAGTCCTACCTCCTTGGATCTTGTTCGTCGCTCACCTTCCTGAAATGTTCTGACAGCCTGTGGGAGTTTTATCAGGGCCGGAAACAGCTTCTTTCTTAAACCTTCTGCAATCCCCACGGTTACCCCCCATCCTGATTCCGGGTTGGGAATGACAATATCCGCTTGTGAGGTTTTGTAATGATCAACGAGTTCCAGACCCAGCTCTCTCCGTATTTGGAATATTTCTTTTCCTCTGAACAGTGAACCCACACTGCCGAAATATGCTCCTTGAAATATATCCGGCATCATAGGTTCTTCTCTCAGTCTTTTTGTTTCATATCCTCCTGATGAACATATGGTCATCTCTGCGCCATCATATTCTTTTTCCGTAAACCCATCCAGTCTCCTGTGGGAGCATGATTCAGAACTGGCAATAAAAGTGCCATCAATAATCGCATAACAGAAAGGCTCAAACGCCCTGGCATCGTTTAAGGTAATCAGATAAACCTCTTTCCCGTCATGAACCAAAGCCGTAAGGGCAAAAGTTGCCCTTCCGTGCAATTTTTCAACAAGTTTTTCACCTGCTTCAAATTTAACGCCTTCCTGAGTTATGTATTTGTGCAACAGGGCACCGATAACTTCTGTCTTGTTATCAGTCTGTAAGCTATAATCTGCTTCAAGCTCAGCTCTAAGGTCGTCCTCTTTGATAAGATATCCATCCATGGTTACAACAATTTTGTATTTGGAATCGATTCTTGGACTGATTTCTATAGGCTCAGCATTTATTTTTTCAGAGATTTTCCTTTTTGTATAACCGATGTTTCCAATAGCGGCAACAGGTTCTAAATCTTGAAAGGTCCTGATTATATTGTAGTCTATGACTTCGGCGATCCTTCCCAGACCCTTGTGGACATAGATTCCCTTTCGATTCCCGATGGCTATTCCGGTGCTTGCCTTGCCTCTGTGTTGACAGGCACCCGTTGCCAGAAATGTTTTATTCACCAGCTCATTGTCACCAAGTCCATATACACCAACGATTCCGTCCATCTTTATCCTCTTATATATTAAATTGTGGGAATAGTATGTTTTTAGACGGGATAAACAGGATTAACATGATAATCCTTTTCATCCTGTTGATCTCTTAGTTTATATCCTTGGCCTTATGCTTAATTTCAACTCTTCTCCCTCTAAAACAAATAATAAGGTCTACAGGTTTTACCGTAGCAACGAGGTAGTTAACCAAATACAAACGTAAGTTCTCAATAAACCCGGGCTGTATTAGAAAATCCCCCTCAATCCCCCTTTGCAAAAGGGGGAAGCAGTCGGAATGCCCGTACTTATTGAGATGTTACAACTAACCATCCCCCTTCTCC
>JAIVXD010000018.1:0-14519 GCA_048636195.1 Anaerolineales bacterium | reverse complement strand
TAAGTCAGGGCATTCCGAACCTTCCCCCTTTTGCAAAGGGGGATTGAGGGGGATTTTCTTAATACAGCACGAATTCATTCATAACTTCAGGACTCCTTACCCCCAGGAAATTAAAGTGACACCTTCCAAGGGTCATTTTCCTTCCATTTCGGGTTTTGGTGTCAGGAAAACTTTTCACAAAAATATCTAACCTCCCGATTAATAAAGGTTTTTAAATTATGACCGGAATTATTCCTGACACCTAAATTCTTGGGAGGTGTCACCTAAAATTTCCAGTCTCAAAAAGCAGCTATTGGCTCAAATGGTTTGATATTACGTCAGATTTGAGCAGAAATGACTTCTACCGGATCAAGAGTCCTGATCTTACGGACTGCGGCTGCAACTCACTCTTCGGTTGGGCGATCACCCGGTGGTGCCTGACGCCGATGATCGTTGCCGGCAGCACGAACGCAGCGGCCACCATCGCAATATTGCCGTTCGGGTGGCACATCACCACGATGCAGGCAAGAGCCAGCGCCGCGCGAAGGAGGATGTTAGCGCCTTTGTTCTCGATGAACCGGCCAAACATTGCGCAGGCTATGCCGCAGCTGCCGACCGCCACCAAGATGGTGTCCACGATCTGCGGCCAACCTGTAATCACCACCATGGCGGAGCGGGTGACACTCCGGTCGCCCTACGGGCTCCCTCCGTATCACCTAATGAAGATGTGACCCTAAACACGTCAGGCGTGTGGAGGCCAGTGGAGCGAATATAGCAATCCTAAGAAGATACGTATATTTTTTCGCTCCGGCGGATCACGAGGACTATCATAGCCGCGGCTGGTATCAATGCCAATGCCGAAAGGGTACCTCTAGGATAGAACAAGATAAATAGCGCCACTAGGAGGACTAAAAACCTTGAAGGAAGGTCATACCTTTTACGTTCAAAAAGCTTACCGTGGATGGCGGCAGCTGCTGTACAGCATCCAATAGTTAGCACACCCAGAGCAGCCAGTTGTGCTAAACCAGGCTCCAACAACAAAATATCCCAATTGAAAATCGCGAATGTGAGGAAGAAAAATGGAATAGATATTTGCAGCGTTACCATCATCGTCTTCATGAAGGAGGCACCCGAAATACGGGAAGCAACCGCAGCGACGAGTGAGGTTGGTGGCGAATATTCGGATATTACCGCTATGAAAAATAAGAAGAAATGAGCTATCCAAGGGTTGATCCCGATTCGTGTCATAGGCGGGATGACTACCACGGCTGAGATTAAGTAACAGGCCGACGGAGGTATTCCCAGCCCTAAGAAGATCCCAACTAAGAACCCCACTCCGATAAGGGCTACGACATGGAATTCTCCGACTCCCACCAGTAGCCCCATTAGCTTAAGCATCCATCCACTAACCACGAACAGATTTATCATCACCCCGAGCATGGCGAGCAAGAGAATGAGCGGAGCGGTGACCCCGGCAAATCCCTCCAGGGATCGGCGCAAACACCTACCCCATTCCTTTGTTTTATCTGAGATCGTCCCAGTATAGAGATACATGTGGAGTACGGAGGCGATGATAAAGAGACCGATCGCAATGTTAAGTGCGGCTCTTGATGCATCATACCAAAGAACACCCATCAAATAGATCAAAACTCCGATGGAGGTGAAGAAAATCGCTGTGTTGACCACGTCCATTTTGGAGAATCTTTCGATAATGGAATCCGGTGCTGAAGTTGGGCCACTTCCCCTGCCCCGCACGAAGCGCGTTGTAAAGAGGTAAACCGATAGGGATATGATAGCAAAGAAAATGAGTGCTGGCGCATATCCTCGAGCTATAACCTCGAAATAAGTCACGCCTAGAAAGTCAGCCATGAGGAAACCGGCTATTGCCATGACGGGTGGCATGAGCAGGCCTCCCAGCGAAGCTGAAGCTTCCACAGCGCCAGCGTAAAGAGAGGGGAACCCTGCCTTTTTCATCAACGGTATCGTGTACTGCCCGGTTATGGCCGCATTCGCTGCTCCCGATCCACTACAGGTAGCAATAGCCATTGAAGTCACCACTGCCGTTTGTGGAATGAGGGTTTTACGTTTACCAAGTATCCCGGTGAAAGTTTTGACAATAGATTCTTGAACACCAAATCCCTGTGCAATGCCCAAAAACATGAAAAATGCCGCGATAACGCCTACCCCGATTTGTGCATACGTTCCAAATAGACCCAATGAGATCTCAACGGAAGAAGATGTTATTACTCTCATCCAGGAGACCCCGGGATGATAAAATATACCTGGGAAAATCCACCCGTAAACGGAATAGAACATGAGAAACAGGATGAGATAAAAGAGTGTAATATGCTCCCGTCTGGTATATTCGATCACGAGACCAAGCATCATCGCTCCTACGATTTTGTCAAGAGTGTTATAGAAACCAGCTCTGTCATAAATGAGGGCGTCAAACTCCACTCTCATGTATATTATGGAAAAGATGCACATAGCGATGTACAGGCTGGCTATGGCAATATTGGGTTTAAGTCCAAGACGTGGATATGGCAGCTCTCCGGAGACAAAAGAATTTAACACCCACAGCACGTATGCTATTGGGACTAAAGTTACGGAAAGGAGCATTGTGCCCCCTAAGCCGGTTGTGAAATAATGGAGCGAAAAACCTAAATATACGATAGTGGCTATAAGATAGGAGGGGATTAAGAATTTACGCATTTCAGCCAATGAATTCGCTCCATCTGGCAACGGATTTTTTTTCACTTTTTCACCCCCTAATGGTATGACTTAAGAAGTAGTGAACTCACCCCTTATTGGCGTTTTACAGGGGTGAGCCCACTATTATAAACCCTTAACTACCCTTTATTTCGCCCCAAAAAGATCATTGCGCTTTAGCTTTCATCGCCTTTATCGCTGCCTTGATCGTCTCCTCAGTCGCTATTACCCAGGCAGGGTCCCATAAGCCCTTTTCCTTCAGATATTTCGCCAATCCCGGATGTACGGGAATCTCGGGTATGCTCTGTATCCCCTTGACTTGGAAACCAGCGAAGTCTTTGGCCAGTGGTCCGAAACCAGCGTCTAGCTTAATCATCGCAGGTCCTGCGGCTTCAAATACTTTGAGCGCTTTATAAACGCCCTCTTCCGGGAAGCTAAGCCCGTGGTGGTAACCGAAGTAAAAAGGCACGCCATAGAGTTCATCCACTCCGAGGTCTCTGGTATACGCTTTCTTCATGTTGATCTTCTCCGGGGTAAAACCTGCCGCTGTTAGCTTCTTGATTTGTGCCGGGGTTGGGTTCACTCCCTGCAGGGGACTGGACACATCAAGCACCTTAATCCAGCTAGCCAACGATACCAAAGCCGTTGTGTAAGCTGCGGTGGCGTCTATGGTTCCCGCTCTTAGAGCATCCGCAACCTTTGACATATCAACTTCGACGTGCTTAATCTTCAGACCATTGATGTCCGTCATAGCTCTGAAGATGTTGATATGGTTCATATATCCCGCCTTCGTCATGTAGATTTTTTTGCCGTCCAAATCCTGCCAGGTACGAAATTTGTCTTTATTCTTCGGTAAGATCAGTATGTGTGTTTCCATGGTGTAGGCCCAGAAAGACTGCACCGGCATTTGCTTTACGTTGGGTTCAAAGCCCTTAAATGGTTTTTTAAACGAGTACAATTTTCTCAATCCCGGCTCGGCCGAATACGTGCTTTCCAGGTCACCCACGAGAAAGCTCTTGATGTTAGCGGTGGTTGAAACGTATGGGTAAACGGTAACGTCGTAATCCGGCATACCCCTTCGCAAGAAATCTGACATGAAAGCGGATACTCTATAACCATAGGCCCCTGGATTAGAGCACCCCCATCTCCACATTTGTTTTTTAGCTGCCGCAGGGCCAGGTAAAGCAAATACCGATACTAACACCACAGCCAATCCTAAAACCAATCCCAACTTAAACTTTTTCATTTTTTCCTCCTTTTACTTTATTCCTGATTACTTTATTCCTGATTTAGCATCTTAGCATCCCGAACTATCTACACCCATAAACACCACCTCCTTTGCCACTTTACACAGAAATCGTAGCCCTAATGAGACTTCAACAGTAGCATACTATTTTCCTGTTTCTCGTTTGTCAACCACAAAGTGCAGAATAACCGGCTGTTTATACGTGATATTTCGCTGATCATAGTACACCAATATCAATCAGTATCTCAGAAACTACCTTTTTTCCTTCTTCATCTAATTGCTGCTGAGGGGGTAATGGAGGGCCCACAGGAAATCCCTGCATCTCCAATCCCGCCTTTACGCATGCAGCGAGGGAGTAGCGCTGGAAAGCCACGTTGAGGGGCCACAGTTTCTTTTGAAGCTCCAATGCTTCCTCCCATCTTTTCTGGCACGCCAGCTCATAGAGGGCAATACTCTGCTCGGGGATCAAGCATGCCGGGCCAGCCATCCACCCGACCCCGCCGAGCATGAGCACGAATACGGGCACATGAGCGGTAGCGCTGAAGATCTTAAAACGATCTCCCAGCGCGGTGACGATAGACATGAGCTTCCCGATATTCCCGGATGCGTCTTTGAGATAGCGGATATTTGTTTCTTCTGAGAGCTGTCGTAAGGTGTCAACTGTAAAGTCCCACTTGGCAAATTTTGGATTGGTATATAAAGTCACCGGGCAGGATACAGCGCGGGCTACAGCCCGAAAATGCTCTACTACCTGGTGGTCAGACAAAGGGAAATAAGTTGGTAAGATAACAAGGATGCCATCCGCACCAATACGCTCTGTCTCTATTGCCTGTTTTACCGCGCCATTAGTTGTGATTTCATTAACACCGGCAATAACGGGGACGCGACCGGCAGTAGTCTCGACTACCACCTCTATCACCCTTTTTTTTAGTTCCCAGGGAAGGTAGGCGCCTTCTCCCGTGCTTCCCAAAGGGGTCAGCCCGTGTACCCCTTTTGAGATGAGATGATTCACCAGATCACGCAACACGTCTTCCTTGAGATTGCCTGACTGATCAATAGGTGTAACAAGGTAAGGAAAAATTCCTGCGAATTCTTTTTGTGACATTATTATTCCTCAGCCTGTATTTCTCTTACGCCCATAAAAACTTCCTTCTTAACCGCCGATTATTTCTTCGGTTCCTATTTGAACTTGCCCGCTTTCGCCAGGGCGATAAAATGTGCCACATCGATCTCCTTTGGGCACACGAAGGAGCAGGCCATGGAGGTATGGCATCTGTATATGCCTTCTTCGCTGTAAAGAAGTTCCAACCTCTCTTCTTTTGCCTGTTCGCGTGGATCCATCAAGCGGACAATGCTGGCCATGACGGCATTAGGACCTAAAAATCCCTTGTGACTGCTGATGCATGCCTCAGCACAACAGAAACAATTCACACAGCGCGTGGCCTCCACATAACGCTCCAGATCTCGAGGATCGATATGGTATTCCTCTCCCGGGTTCGGGTTTTGGGCGGGCTCGATGATATATGGCTTGACTTTATTAACCCTTTCATAGGCCTGTTCAAAATCCACGACAAGATCACGAACCACAGGTGCAACGGTTATTGGCCCGACCTCAAAAACCGTGGTTCCGAAATGGGCAACCGCATTTTCAACGAGTAGCTCACAGGCCAACAGCGGCTTTCCATTGACCCTGACCGCACAGGTCCCGCATTGCGCATGCTCACATGATGAGTTCCAGGCCAGGCTTGGGTCTAATTCGTTATTGATTTTTCGAAATACATCCGTAAATCGAAGTATCCTTCCGGCCTCCAGCTCATAATCCTGAACCCAGGACCTTTTGTTATCCGGGTCGTAACGTTTAATCTTTAATGTAATAGTATAGCCGTTTTTCATTAGTATTTTCTCTCAATCACGGCAAATTTTTCATAATTTTCACCCCTGGCCTCATAAATACTCATGTCTACCGGACGTTCACCTAAGGTTACCTTGCCGAACTCTGTCATATGGGCTAAGGTGTGATAGTTAAACTCGTCTTTTCTCTCCGGGAAATCCTCGCGAAAATGTCCGCCCCTCGACTCTCTTCTATTCAGGGCGCCTTGCGCGCAGATCATGGATACCGCCAAGAGGTTTTCCAGTTCCCAGCGTTGAATGAGTTCCTGGTTCATGGTGAGGCTTTTGTTGGATAAAGAGATATTTTCCGAACGTTCTTTGAGTTCCTTTAACGTCTCAATCGCCTCTATGAGTCCGTTCTCCTTTCGGAAGATACCCACTTTTTCCGTCATGAGCGTTTGCATCTCCTGCCGGATTTGCCCGATATTTTCTTTTCCTTCACCCTCCATAAATCTTGAAAACAGAGAAAAGGTCATCTCTCCCGCATCTCCTGTGGGTTCATTCGAATCTACCTCGAGAAAATCCATGGCCTTCTCTCCGGCGATCTTTCCCATAGTGATTAATTCAAGAATGGAGTTTGTGCCGAGACGATTAAAACCGTGAAAACTGGCCGCCGCACATTCCCCCACCGCAAACAGACCTGATATCAGCTCCTCCGCACTTTTTTGAACCTCCCCGAATTCATTGGTCGGGATTCCCCCCATATGATAGTGAACACTGGGTCGAACAGGGCAGAGTTCTTTTTTAGGATCGATGTTGACAAATTTCCTGAAAAATCCCGTAACCTCCGGGATCTGCACATTGTGAACATAGTCTGACAGGTGCCGCAGGTCTATCCAGACATGCTCGATATTGTGGTCCGGATTTAACACACCCCTTCCCTCCCTAACCTCGGTTTCAATTGCACGAGCCACGAGATCGCGAGGGGCCAGTTCTTTCATCTTGGGCGCATACCGTTCCATAAAGGCTTCCAGATCCCTGTTACGCAAAATGCCTCCAACTGACCGCAACGTCTCGCTGGCCAGAATACCGGGCCCCACGATTCCCGTTGGATGGAATTGAACCGCTTCGGTATCCATTATCGGCAGTCCCGCCTGGAGAATTAGAGCAAGTCCGTCCCCGGTATTCTGGCGACAATTTGTGGTAACCCTGAATAACTGCCCGCTACCGCCCATGGCAAGGACCGTGGCCTTTGCCATGACTCTGACAAACCTTCCCTCTTTTTGTTTGAAGATCACGGCCCCTGAACACCGGTTTCCTCTGAAGATGAGTTCTGTTGCAATGGACTGGTTTATGAAGGAGATGCCTCCCCTCAGGGTCTCTCCCCAAAGTGTGTCGACAATGCCCTTTCCGGTTCGATCGGCCTCGAAAACCGCGCGAAATGCCGAAGCCTCACCAAAATTCAGGGTATGACCGCCGAATGTCCTCTTGCTCAGATTCCCCCCTTCGTCCCGGCTGAAATGCATTCCATGATTTTCCAACCACACAATCTGATCCCATGCTGATTCAATGATCTTTTTGATGATATTCTGATCAGCAGCGCAATCAGAGCCTTTCCATGTGTCGAACATGTGATAAATGGGTTTATCAATAGGATCCTTTGGATCCACTGCGGCCAACCCCCCCTGGGCTGTAGTGGTATGGGACTTTTGAACATGTCCGACTTTAGTTACAGCCACAACCTTTGTTCCGGGTCTTTTTTGTAAAATCTCCACCGCACACCGCAGACCGGCCCCACCCCCTCCGATGATTAAGATATCACACTGCTCAGTTGAATTAATTCGAAATTTTTTCCCCATAAAAAAGTCCCTTATTGTCAAACGGTGATAGTCAGCCTGATGCCGGCCCAGGCAAAGATCACCATGACTAATATCACCAGGACAGCCAATCCCATTCGGAAGACCCGAAAAGAAATATAGTCTCTTACTACAGATATTAATCCATAACCGGCGTGGTAAATCACCATAACAATCAGACTTAGATCAACAAACTTGATGAACCAGTTTTGCATCCTCATAATTATTAGATTCGCTTCTTTACCAACCGAGGGATTAAGATGCATGAACAGGAGATGGGCCGGTACCATGACCAGCAGGAAGGCACCGCTAATCCTTTGAAGCTTCCACAATAACGAATGCCTGGTTTTCCAGAACTTCGATGCAACCCCATACGCAAGGGTTAGGGCGGCAATAAGCATTGTCAGCCAGTAAAAAACCGGGGATACGCTCTGGGTGCCCATCAGCATCAAAACGCCTAAAAGCGCTACGTATACAACGGAAAGCCCCAACAGATAACGGATCATGGTTCCATCGTTTCTCATTTCAAAGCCTTCGTAGAGGATCAACCTGCCTCCGTTCAGGGCGTGAAAGATGACCGGTATCGCTAACGCCCACTCTAAAATCGTAAAGAGGAAAGAGCCATAAATCTTCATTGTGGCATCGTACAGAGGAGGAGAAGAAAGGGACAAAAGGGTATAGGTATGAAACCACATGTAGGCAACTAAAATGAATCCGGCGATTCGATGGCACCATGCGATGACATAAGGCCATCCCCTGGTTTTGGCATAAAATGAAACGACGGGTATGCGATCTAAGAAACCCAAAACCGAACTCTCTAAGTTCTTTGCTATATGCAACTTAAAACTCCTTATTCAAGTTTCTCCATGGCAGAGAGAAAAGGGCCGAGGGCTACCTCAATATGCTGACAAACTACCTTTTCTATCTCTTCCGGAGAGACCTTTTTCTCTTTAAATAGATCTATAATCTTACGATGAATCAGTAAAGAATTTCTAAAATCCTTTTTATAATATTGATATGTATAACGATGCCACAATGTATGCATACGCAGATTGCGGAGGTGGGTGATCAAGGTTTCATTTTTCGAGGCATTGATAAAGATTTCATGGAATGCAACATGATACATTGAGTAGCCTCTGAAATCCTCTTTTTTTACCGCCTCTTTCATATACTCAAAGGTCTCTTCCATTTCCTCGATGTCTTGTCGAGTGAAATTTGGATAAGCCAAACGGGCTGCAAGTCCCTCTAAGATGGCCCGGACGGGAAAGTTCGCTTCAATGTCCTGCCTGCTAATTTTTTTTACAAATGCGCCTTTACGGGGCAGGATCTCAATAAGACCTTCCTTTTCCAGGACCCTGAATGCCTCCCTTAATGGAGTACGGCTAACACCAAACTCATTTTTCAATCTATCTTCAAGGAGCTGGTCGCCACCTCTAAGTTTCCCGGTCAATATATCATCTTTCAGTGCCCTGGCGATCTGATCAACCAGTGTAACGGACCTAAAAGCACTTTGGCCTCCTGTTTGACCTGCACGGGAAAAAATGGCCGGGTTTATTTTTTGATTTGGTGTTGTTCTCATTGGCATCCAAAAAAATTATAAAACTTAACCCTGAAATATTTCGGTTACATCATCTACTTTTTCAAGGGCTAAGACTAAATCTATAATTTTATTTATTTCGTCTTTTGTTATTATATTTCCGCAGAGTTTATTGAACTTGCCGATCAGTTCTTTTTCGGAAAATGGATTCTCCGGGTCTCCCTTTGGGTATTCGCAATATCCTTTATATCTTTTTCCATTTGCCAATTTTATCTCCACCCGGGAAGGCCATTTATGGGGATATAGCCGGGTGAGTTCCGGATTTGCTTGAAAAGAGATAATGTCCATAAGTCGGAGTATTTCAGGGTTATCGAGCCTTTCATCTGTAAAATCATCTAAATCAACATGTCCAAAATTAAGCGCCGTGGCAACACAAAAAGGCAGATTGAATTTGGCAAGATAGGGTGTATTAGCCTCTACTTCTTCCAGCAGATCAAGGGCCTCCTGATATATATGAATGGTTACGGATTGTATGTCTTTTACATCCGCGTGTTTATCTCCCCAGGCCTTCAGGGCCGCCTCGATAGCGGAATGGGTATGCCCGCAAGACGCATAATATTTTATAGAATTTCTTGCCGTATGAAAGGTCTCCCCTAATCCGTCAGTCAGGATATCCAGATCGTAGTCATCGGATGTGGCCTTTAGGAATCCTTTTTCCCCTTCAAAGATACGACTGGAACCGGTGAAACCCTTTTGCGCCAATAAAACGGATAAGAGCCCGTTCATGGATGATTTGCCGGGGTGAAGCTGTTTGCTCATGGCCCCTTCACTCAAAAATTCCCACAGACCTGAACTCTGGGTCCCGGCGGAACCAAGGGCCCACACAAAAGGACCTGTATCTAAACCCAGGACCTTTGCGGCCCCTGCTGCCGCGCCAAAGGTGCCGCAGGTTGCCGTCGTGTGCCAGTATTCATAATGACTCTTGCCCGCGGCTAAGGCGGTCCGTATCCCGGTTTCATATCCCGTGAGAATACCAAGGATAAGATCACGACCGGATACATGCCCTTTTTCACCCGCAGCAAAAACAGCCGGTAGTATGGATGCGGCAGGGTGAAAGATGGATTGACGGTGCAGATCATCCATTTCCATCACATGAGAGGAGGCCCCATTGACCAGGGCTGCTATCAGAGATAAATGCCTGCTATTAGTTGGAATAACAGTCGCCTCCGAAGATCCTTTCATGTCCTCTGCAAGGGAAAGCATACTTTGGGTAGGGGGTTGAGAAACACCGGCAAAGGCCGAGGCCAGCCAGTCTAAAAAAAACGTTTTTAACCGGTAGACCAGGTCATCCGGCAGGTCCTCGTACCTGAGGGAGCAGAAAAATTGAGCCAGTTTTTGGGATATTGTTAGTGATGTCGGCATAAATAAACCTATTCCTCATACAATTTACGAATAGTGATTGCATTTACCTCACAGGCTTGAAGACAGAGGTCGCAAAGGGTACACTCATCCTCATTTGCTTCCACTGCTTTCGGATAATCACCATCTGATGCAAAAATATTGACAGGGCAGACCCTGATACACTCCCCACATTTTTCAATACCAGAGCACCTGTCAAGATCTATGCCGAGTTTTATAAATTCACTCATATGTATCTCCGTAATAACGCAATCACCTTTTCTTATCGATTGCTGCGGCTAATGCCAAAATGTCTTTTGACCGTTTTGCTACAGGGTAATCAATAAATTTTCCCTCTAACTGGATCGCTGCCATACCCGCAGCCTCTGCCTCTTCAAAGGCCTTAACGATCTTTTCGGCCTTTTTGATTTCTTCAGGGAGCGGGGAAAATATTCTATTGCAGGGCTCAACCTGATTGGGGTGAATCACTAATTTGCCCTGGAACCCCAACTCCTTTGCCCGCCTGGCGTCAGAAATCAATGCTTCCGTGTTTTTAAGATCAATCATAAAAGGGGTATCAACCGGAGGGGCAATACCAGCGGCCCTGCAGGCAATAGCAATACTGGAACGGGCATAAAAAAGTTCATTTCCCCCCATGGTCATTTCTATTCCCATATCGAGGGTGTAATCGGCCGCGCCAAACATTACCGTATAGATTCTCTCGGGTTTTGTTTTTGTCGATACAATGTCATAAATATGCTGTACGCCGGCAGCCGATTCAATCAAGGGAAAGACGCGGATACTACCCTCAGGGAGGGACCTGTTTTTTTCGACCTCGATCAAAAGTGTGTTAATCTTAGTAATGTCATCAGCCCTTTCAACCTTGGGAAGTATAATCCCGTTAACTCCCTCAACTATGGCTTCATCCAGGTCTCCATCTACAAAAGCGGAGCCTAACGCGTTCGTTCTAACGAGTATCATCCTGTCCGCGAATTCGGCTACCTTTTCCCTGACATTTGGTCGACTGCTCTCCTTTTCGGAAAGGGGAACCGCGTCTTCAAGATCAATAATAACAACGTCAGCCCCGGTGCCAAAGGCCTTTACTATGCGGTCAGGCCTGTTACCCGGAACAAACAGGGCCGTTCTTATAAGTATCGCCATAGCTTCCCCTTTTGTAACACTCTAAATCATTTCAATCCCGCTAAAGACGGGATCTTCGACTTTCCAATTGGGGCGAAGCCCCTAAGTTCACTCTCAAATGATCTGTTTGAGGATAGAGACGATATCATCTAATCCTTCTGCAACGTGGATTCCCGCCTTTTTGAACTGCTCTATCTTCCCTGCCGCGGTTCCTTTTTTTCCTTCCACAATAGTGGCAGCGTGTCCGAATCTTACGCCAGGCATCTTATCGACAAAACGACCCGCAACAAAGGCAATAATTGGTGTTTTGATTTGTTTTGAAATAACCAGTTCTGAAAGTTTTTCCTCAATAACACCCCCGGGCTCAGAAAAAAGAACAACTGCTTCCGTACCTGGGTCTTTATCAAAAAGCGGAATAAGATCAAGAAAGTTTGAGCCCACAACAGGATCTCCACCGATACTGATACATGTACTTTGCCCTATCCCGTTAATTGTCAAAAGATTAGCGATCTCAGTAGTCATACCACCACTTCTGGATGCAATGGCCACTGTCCCTGGCATATATGCACTCTTAACATTTTCCACGGGGCCACCGGCCATCCCAATCTTGACGTTATGGGGATTAATCATGCCAAGGGTGTTGGGACCGATAACTACAGCATCATTTTCCCTGGCCACTTCCAGGATTTCAATCGTGTCTTTGCGCGGCACTCTTTCCGCAACGATCACCAACAACTTGATTCCATTAGATAAGGCCTCAAGAGCAGCTCCCTTTATCATTGCCGGTGGCACAGAAATAACGCTGGCATCTGCAGGATATGCTTTTAAGGCTTCAAAAACCGTATTAAAGACAGGCACTCCGTAAACATCCTGGCCACCCTTACCCGGAGTAACACCGGCGACAACTTTTGACCCGTAATCAATCATATCTTTGGTAAAGGTTACGGCCTCTCTGCCTGTAATGCCCTGGACAATAATTCTTGTATTTTCGTCAGCTAATATAGCCATCCTAACCCCTCATTAACTTCTCAACGCCCCTGCGGGCAGCTTCATCAATGGAGACGGTTCTGTCGCAGTAGTCCACACCATATTTTTTGAGGATCTTAAACCCCTCATCTTCCCATGCACCCGGGATCCTGAATACAGTCAATGTATCTGATGGGTTTTTCCCGGACTCTATGATGCCCTTTATCACGCCCCTGGCCATAAGATCGACCCGGGTATTACTTACGACATTCATGATCACTGCAATTTTTTCCACGCCTGGTTTTGAGAGTATATGTTTTGTGAGCTCTTTTGTTTTGAGCACTGAAGGATTGCCACCGATCTCACAATAGTTTGCGGGATGACCGCCGTGCCTTTGAACGGCGTCAAAGGCGGTAAGGGAAGCCCCTCCGCCACCGATAATTAATCCTAAGTTTCCATCAAACTCGATCAACCTTCCGGCTACCCCTTTTTGGTCCAGATTATCAATCTCGGCCGCCTTT
This sequence comes from Anaerolineales bacterium, assembly GCA_048636195.1. Lineage (GTDB taxonomy): Bacteria > Desulfobacterota > DSM-4660 > Desulfatiglandales > Desulfatiglandaceae > 4484-190-2. The sequence continues at coordinate 1,337 of JAIVXD010000018.1, read as the reverse complement.
TTTTCAAAATCGCTTTGTTTTCGTTCTCCTTTGATTCTATCCGGATCATTCTCCTTCTCCGCAATTGATCTGTTTCTGAACAGGGCGTCATCGTCTATTTCCAGATGGCAGTCTAAGGCCACTCTCCTTCCATCCGCGGTTTGGGCCAAGGGATTTATTTCCGCAATAGTGGCATCGTTTTCTAAAAAGATATTCGCTAAGAGGGAAAAAATATTGGATAACCCCAACAGCGTTTTACCGCTAACCCCGGTCAAAGAAATCATTTCCCTTGCCATATACTCTGGCAGACCGCTTTTGACTGAAAAATGTCTTTTTTGCACCATTTCCGGCTTTTGCCTGGCCAGTTCTTCAATATCAACCCCGCCTTCGGCAGAAAAGATTGCGACCGGCTCTTTAGCCACTGTGTCATATGTTATCCCTAAATAAAATTCCCGGGCAATATCCAGTTTTTCTTCCACCAGGACCCTATTCACACGGTAGCCTCGAACATTACTGAAAAGCATTTGTTTGAGCATGGATTCGGCCTCTTTTTGATCCCGGGCCTCTAAAACCCCTCCTGCCTTCTGGCGACCTCCAATCGGAACTTGGGCCTTAATTATGTTCGGTGAAGGAAGGGAAGAGACATCTTCATAACTTGTAACTACAACCCCCGAGGGTATGGGAATGCCCTTGGCTGAAAGGATCTCTTTTGACTCATATTCTAATAACCGCATTTTTGCTCCTTTTGTCGAGATGAACTTTGTCGACAATATTTAAAAAAATTCAGTTTGTCAATAAAAAATCAGCTCAGGCACAAAAAATAAAGTAAATTATTCAGGGGCTGGATAAACATATCTTGCCGTAGCAACTTCTTTGGGCCAAACGATCTCAAGCTTGCCATTTATCCACTGGACTAAGTAGGTCGGAAGGCTGTTCTGCTGTGTTTTTTTGCCGTAGGAGACGAATTTTACAGGGCCGAACACGGTCATCATCTCGGTCTCAGAAAGGGCATCTCGCACGCCCTTGGGTGTCAGGGGTTCAGCCCTTTTCAAGGCATCAGCAATAACATACATGGCCGCATAGGCCTGTGCGCCGTGGTATCCTGGGGGAGTATCATATTTTGCCACAAACCTGTCAAAATAGTCTCTGGCGCCAGGGTAGGGAACAGATGGGGTCCAAAGAGTGTGCGAATAGACATATTCTGCAGCTTCACCAGTAAAACCTGCGGCGTTTCCAATATAAAGTTTAGGGTTGAGATTGAGCATTTTGGCCTGTTGCATGAGCAGTGATGCATCCATTGGAGAGGAATTCATATAGACAAGATCCGGGTCTTTTACTTTTACCTCCAAAAGAAGCGG
>JAIVXD010000017.1:0-14941 GCA_048636195.1 Anaerolineales bacterium | reverse complement strand
TTTGACACTGGCCTTTTAAAACCAGGTCTGGGCCAGGGTTTGAAGTGACTAAAGTTAAGGAGTCGCTTCGCTCCGTCTATTCACATAAAAAGGAAGCTAAAGTTGAGGGATAAGTTCACTTAGGGATTTGATACCCTTGAAAACCGTTGTCTTTTGCGCTCAGTTGGAGCACAATGAAGCGTCAAATTCAGCCCCTGCCTGTTACTGCAGAACGCCACGAAAGGAAGAAAAGAGGTTATGGCCAACGATTTAGACGATTTTGTGCAGGATTTGCAAAACCAGATTTACGATGAAACAAGAGAAGCTTACGGTGATGTAGCCTTCGAGAGGTGGCTTCATCCTCTTTACATGGGCACCATTGAAAATCCGGATGGATACGGACAACTCACCGGATCATGCGGTGATACCATGCAAATTTTCTTGAAATTGCAAAACAACCATGTCACGGAGGCGTCTTTCCAGACGGATGGTTGTGGATCGAGTGCGGTATGCGGTTCATTTGCTGCCGAAATGGCCCTTGGAAAGACTCCTGATGAAATCCTGGAGATTACCGGTGATGTGGTCCTGGAAAAACTGGGAGGCCTGCCAAAGGAGGAAGAACACTGCGCCTCTCTTGCGGGAGAAACCCTTCAGGAAGCCCTGAATGACTATATGGTCAAACAAACACGCCGACGATAGCAGAGCCAACTGCAAATATCTTGAACTAAGAAAGGGGGAATCTTATGGGCAAGTTTCTTTTTGTTGTGACCAGAGGGATTGAAGATCCTACGCGTGTAACTCGCGCCCTTCAACTGGCCAAGGTGGCCAAAGAGCAGGACCATGATGTTAATATTTTCTTAACAGATGATGCAGTAGTCATTGCAAAGCCTGGCATGGTAGATCAAGTCAAGGCCCCTACCGGAGACGAGGCCAAACCCTACCTCGACTTTCTAATAGAAAAGGAAGTCCCCATCTACGTCTGAATCCCATGTGCCAAGAATCGCCAGGTTGGCGAGAGCGACGTGGTCAAGACAGCCCAGTTTGCAGGAGCACCCAAGCTGATTTCCATGTCTGAGGGCGCGACTGTGTTTACCTTTTGATTAATTGTTATCAAAGGAATGGCCAAATACAATTTCAAGAAAGTTGCCTGCAACCACTGTACAGGGGAAGTTGCGGTTCAAAGGATGATAGAACTTGGCTACCCGGTTGTGAGAGGAACTGGCAGCCGTGGATCAAAGAGCGACCTTTATGTCGGAAACGGAGATGAGGTCTTTTTTGGTTAGGCAAATTAAGGGGCGGTTTTAAAACCGCCCCAATCCGAATCTTAAGCTTTTCTACTTACCTCCACATTTTGTCTCGATGTTCAGTAGACCTGTCGATCAAAGAGGATATTTTTCCGATATGGGAATATTGTCAATGTCCTTTACAATCTTCCTCAACGTCTCAGCCACCACGCGTAGAAAGCACCCTGAAGTCAAGCACCATAACATTCAGAGACAGCAATGAAGAACCGGAACTTGCCCTCTGTATAAATTTTGATGTGACGGACATTCTGAACTTCAATTCAGCAATTCAAGCTTGATGGAATTAGGACAGAAAATAATTCGAGAATCTGAGAAAAACTTTAATATCACATTTGGGACAAACCCAGGGATTGGAAATCCTAAAGTAGATTTGATTAGAATTACATTAGGCCTTGAGAGGGAGGAAAGTGATTTATGGAGCAGAAGCTAAAAGATATATCTGAGGCCCTGATCAAAGGTCAGGCGCCTTTGGTGAAAGAACTTGTGCAGACCTGTTTGAGCAATGGGGTGGCTCCGCAGGAGATCTTGAGCGAGGGTCTTATCGCCGGCATGAACGTGATTGGCAAACGGTTTAAGAAAGATGAGATTTTCTTACCGGAGGTTATGATCGCGGCCCGCGCCATGCACGCAGGGCTTGATATTCTTGACCCGATACTGAGCAAGGGCAATGTCCAGCCTCGGGGGATAGTCGTGCTGGGCACAGTGAGAGGCGATCTACACGACATAGGAAAGAATCTGGTGTCCATAATGTTTCGAGGGGCGGGCTTTAAGGTGATTGACCTGGGGATAGATGTCCCGGATGAAAGTTTCGTCAAGGCAGTTAAAGAAAATCACCCTGATATTCTGGCGCTTTCAGCCCTGTTGACCATGACCCTGCCCATGATGAAGACCACAATTGAATCTGTAGAGGCTGCCGGGCTCAAAGATAAAGTTGCGATCATGGTGGGAGGCGCCCCGGTGACCCAGGGCTTTGCTGACCAGATCGGGGCAAACGGCTACGCTCCGGATGCAGCTACGGCGGTGGATAAGGCCTTTGAGCTGATGGCTGCAACGGGTTGAAAGAGCGATTTATAATATGAAATGCAAACAATAAAATGCTCTTGGTAGTAATAGAGAGGTGCAAAGATGGAAGAAATGACTTCACGAGAAAGAGTAATGGCCACGATGAATCATCAGGAACCCGACAGGGTGCCTCTTTATTCCTTTTCGGTTGATGCCAAGTTCATCAAGGCCTTTGGGGACGGCAATGCCTTAAAGACATATGAAGTGATGGGTCTGGATTCTTTTCCTATCAGGGCCCAGAACTGGTGTCAGGGCATGCCGGCAATGGCCTCTCTGGTAATGGACATCCCGGAGGAAGATCAGACGGCTGGAGGGGCCTTTGGGGGATGGGACGGTATCGATGAATTCGGCCGCATATGGAAAAAGGGCTCTTACATAGGGGGAGCCCTAAAAACCAGGGAGGATATTGACAAATACATTCCCCCTCTGAAGCTCGAGGAACGAACCCCGCCGGGTGTGATGGAAAAGTATAAGGAGTTATACCCTGACAAGGCTTATTGCCTCAATTCTCACACGGGTCCCTTTGGCCTTACTATGGAAAGCATGGGGTTTGAGCACTTTTTTTATTCGCTTTTTGATGATCGCGACCTTGTAAAAGAAGTGATTAAGCGCAGGACCCAGTGGTTTATAGATATCTGCATGTATGCGCAGGATCTGGGGGCGGATTTTGTGGTCATGGGTGACGATGTTGCTTATAAAGGCAAGACTTTCGTATCCCCGGATGATTTCAGAGAGTTGGCCATTCCTCACTTCAAACGTATCGTTGACGCATTAGATATTCCGGTTTTATGGCATTCAGACGGTTTTATTGAGCCACTTATTGGTCTGGGTGTTGAGGCAGGCTTCAAAGGCCTTCACGCCATAGAACCGGTGGCCGGAAATGATCTGGGACGCGTTAAAGAGAAATATGGAGATAAACTGGTTCTCTTGGGGAATGTGGACTGTGTAACTGTTTTGACCACCACTGATTTAGATCTGGTTCGAAAGGACGTGGATCGCTGTATGGGACAGGCCAAAAAAGGTGGCGGGTACATGTTAGCCACAAGCAACTCCTTGCATACGAGTTGTACCCTGGAAGCCGTAAAAGAAATGTATCGCTACGGTGCAGAGGTGGGGAAATACTAATTTTGATGATTATTAAAAACTACCGGACAAGAAAAGACAGAGCTATTGTTACGAAAAAGAAAAGAAAAAAAATTGAGATGGTTGAAAATATCCTTTTACCCATAACCCCTCCCTGAATCGTAATTAATCCACCGGTTATACCGGTCAGAAATGAAAAGGTTTTACCGTTTCAGGCGTTTTTTGAGTTATATTAAATCCGAAATCCGAAGCACGAAATACGAAACAAATTCGAAATTCAAATTTTTCAATGTTCAAAACGGATACGAAGAAGCCAGTTATACATAGGCGATGTGAAGACAAGGGTTTTGGTCATTGAGATTTTGGCCATTTGGTATTGTTTCGAATTTCGGATTTCGATATTCGTATTTTAATTCACTATCGCTGACTGTTTCAGTTGCCCCTTTTATGGGCCTTCCTCATACTGCCAGTTTTACTGGTGGTCCCTGATTGTTGGATGGTGAGCGAGTATGTCCATACATCAAAAAACATTAGCGCAATATTCATACCGGATTTCAGCGGATCGATTAAATATTTTTTTGTTATAGATTTCGGATAGTTAATCTTGGTCTGGGTTTTGTAATCAACACATGTGTAAATAATTACAACAAATTTTATCCAGTTTTTTTCCGCTTTTAGGAAAAAGATTATATATTTATTGGGATAAAATAGTGGGAGAAGCCCTATCTTTCTGGCCAGATCACCTGAGCAATGACATGGGGCTACTTTCTTAACACCTTCTTCTTTGATCTACTTTAAAGTCCCTTTGATGTTTTTCTTATAAGCGATTCTCTCTTAAAGAGGTGCCCAGCTCGCCCGGGCAAGGATCTCATGTGCTGTTTTATATATACTTCGATCCGCCCGGGCTGGGCGCAGTCCCGCGTCACCACCACCCTGATCCACAATACCCTTGAGTTGTAGATTATCAACTGGAATTTTACACTTTGTAAAAAAAGTGGACAGCTATATCACCCTCAGCTCGCGCTATTATTCCAAATAAGTTTTAATAATCTTTTTTATATCATATAGTTACCTATCATCGAAATAAGTTGAAATTTAGGCATGGTTATTGCGGAATGGACAATCAAACAAAAAAAAATAATCTAAAAGAAGGAAAGGAGATTGTTATGGAATCTAATGTAATTATTGTTGGTGGAGGGCCTGCAGGTATCATAACAGCCCTCACTGTTAAAAGCGTGTATCCTGAAAAATCTGTGCTGGTCATCAAGGAAATCGGGGACGGTGTCATTCCCTGTGCCATTCCATATATGATTAATACCATGCCAGATCCCACGCAGAATGCCGTGAGCGACCAACCCCTTGAAAAAGCCGGGGTAAAGGTCCTGGTGGGGAAAGTGATTTCTCTCGATACGAATGCGCGAAATGTGACAATCGAATCCGGTGAGGTTATTTCCTATGAAAGGCTCGTGCTGGCGACCGGGACGAGTGCCGTTCTACCTCCGATCCCCGGTGTTGAAAAAGAAGGTGTAGTTACGATCGAGAAGAGCATGTCAGCCATGATTGCGTTACGGGAGAAGTTACGTAAAGCGAAGAAAGTGGTAATTGTGGGTGGTGGGTTTATTGGCGCTGAGTTCGCGGATGAATTATCCAAGACTGAAGGCCTGGAGGTTCATCTTGTCGAGGTTATGCCGAAAATGCTATATACGGCGTTTGATGATGAGCTTTGTGACAAGGTGGAAGAGGTGCTGGTTGAAGAAGGTGTCAAGATCCACACAAACAGCCGTGTCTCCTCCATCAACGGCAATCACCAGGCGGACTCTGTGAGCCTGGAAGGAGGGGAGACGCTTCCCGCTGATATAGTATTGGTCAGTATTGGCGCAAAGCCCTCCATCGAATTGGCCCAGGAAGCCGGCTTACGTATCACAGATAGGGGCTCGATCTGGGTCGATGATTATATGAAAACCAATACCGAAGGCGTGTTTGCGGTAGGAGACTGTGCCCTTAAACGAGACTTTTTCACAAGGAGGGAGGTTCCTGTTTGGCTTGCCTCCACTGCGACTGCAGAGGCGAGAAACGCAGGTGTGAACCTGTACGGAATCCGTGTGTTGAATCAGGTTCAGGGGACTATTTCTGCCTTTTCTACAAGGATCGGCGAAGTTTCATTTGCCAGTGCAGGAATGATCTGCCGGGTCGGAGAAAGAGAGGGGTTCCGGGCCATGTCGTCATCTGTTGTCTCCTATGATCGTCACCCGATAACACTCCCGGATGCATGTGAATGCATGGTAAAGCTCTGCTTTTCGCCCAGGTCAGGGATAATAATGGGTGGCCAGGTATATGGATGCGCAGCAGTGGGGGAATTAATCAACGTGATCGCGCTTGCGATTCAAAAGAGAGTGACAGTGCGGGAAGTAGATATGATGCAAATCGCCACACACCCGCTCCTGACCGCTGCGCCCACGGTGCATCCCTTTATCAATGCCGCACACCAGGGACTTGCACAAATGCGAGCTGCGGTTAAGGAATAAACAATCAAAGCTCAAAGGACATGGTATTATTAATTCTTAAAACCATCCCACGGTAGCGGGATGGTTACAGCGTGCGCCTGTCATGACGCAGACGCCGTTGTTTTGGCGAGAGCGCTGGAAGTAAACCCGCCGTAGGGAGGTTGAAACAGAAAATATATGAAGTAGACACCCTAATCTGCGCCAAGTGCCAAGGAAGGATGCATATAATATCGTTTATCGAGAACCGTGAAATATTTAAGAAATACCCAAACATCTCGATTTATGGGATTTAAAAGCCAGTCTCGCGCCCAAAAAGGGCAATACGCCACATGCATGGAAGATCGAGTGTAAAAGAGGTGACTGCCGAACTGATCTCAAAACTTTGAAATTGTCTCACATATAGTTTTAAAATATGCCCGAAAACTGTTATTCAGCCCGGGCATTTTTTCTCCTTTCCCCTAGTTTGGTATTCTTTGCTTGCGCGCCCTTTTTCATTGACTTACAAGGGAAGAAAGCCTATATTTTTTCCTGGAAAAAGGGCCTTTTTATCAAAAGCAAAAAGTTCTGACTTTAGCGGGAGGGCATGGAGCCGAGGCAGTAGTTGATTTCGTCGCAGATGGTGACACTGTGGGAAAGGGATTGGCGAAGACCCGGAGGACCGGTTTCTATTTCATTATCGGCTATGGCAGGAAACTGGAGATTCCCACGATGTATATGGTGACGGCCTTCACAATCTCCATGACGGGAAGATCATTGGGCGGTAGGTTCTGATCCCTTGAAGCGTTATACTTCAGAGGGAGTAAACCTTTAACCAAAAAAGGAGGTGTTTTATGGGAAGAACAAAGATGACCAAGATGGTGGTGACTATTGCATTGGCAGTTGGGTTAACAGCAGGCGGTGTGGCCAGGGCGGACAAATGGTCGGAAAAATATCCGATCAAAAAGGACATCCCTGGACCCGCATCCTACGAAGCAACGTCTCAAAAGGATTATAAAGGCCGCACTCTGAATATCCTCACTCATGCCATTCCGGTGATGGGGGAACCCACGGCACTGCATGCCAAGCAATTTGAAGAGCTGACCGGTGCCAAGGTGAAAGTGGTTCATGTCCCTTTTGGGGACCTATTCCAGAAGGCCATGATCCCGTTTCAAACGGGACAGGCAGCCTATGACGTCATTTTTTACGGTTCACTCTGGATAGGTGACTTTAATACCTATCTCGCGCCAGTTCCACAGAAATATATCGACATGCCCCAGATGCAGGAGGTCACTCGTAACTATAAAGACGTGGCCACCTGGGAGGGTCAGATGATCCAGTTTCCCGTGGACGGCGATCGCCATTATCTGAAATACCGTTCCGACGTAATCAACAACCCTGAATTGAGGGCCAAGTACAAAGCAAAAACCGGTAAGGAGCTGAGAGTGCCGCAGACGTGGAAAGAATACGACGAGATTGGCCGGTTTTTCAATGACTGGGACTGGGACGGCGACGGTGAGAAGAACTACGGCTCCGCCGAGGTTGTTGCTCGCGACGACCTGATGTTCTCGGCCATAATCAGCCGTGTGGCTCCCTATGCCAAGCATCCCGACGTGAAGGGGGGCTTCTTTTTTGATCTTGAGACCATGGAACCCCTGGTCAACACACCGGGCTGGGTTGAGGGGGTTAAGGATTTTGTAGCGGCCCAGGACTATATGCCCCCAGGGGGTAATAACTTTGGTCTGGGCGACGAAATCTTCTCCTTTGGCGGAGGACAGACCCTTTTCAGCTATTCCTGGGATGATGCGTTCGTCCAGGCCATGGAGCCGAAGTCTCGTATTCGAAACCTCGTGGGAGCTGCGCCGCTTCCCGGGGCTCACAAAGTATGGAATCGCAAGACCGGTAAATGGGATAATTTCGATAAGCCCAATTGTGCCCCTTATATCTGTTGGGGTTGGACATCGGCCGTAGTCAAAGCCAGCAAGAACAAGGATATGGCCTTTGATTATTTGGCTTTTTTCTCAAATCAGGCCAATCATCCTTCCGACCTTCTTGTAGGTCGATTCGGCGTCAATCCTTTCCGGACTACAGACTTTGATCCAAAGTTTTACATCAAAGAGGCCGGCTGGGCACCTGATGTTGCAAAAACCTATTGTGCCACATTATCAGGAATGGATCAGAGCCGTAACCGTGTCTTTGACCTCCGTGTACCAGGTGTTAATCAGTACATGAGTTCCCTGGCCGTAGGTGTTTCCAAGGCACTTGCCAAACAACTTACGCCGCAGAAAGCCATGGATGAAGTCGCTGCGGAATGGAAATCAATAACGAAGCGCCTTGGGGTCGATCGGGTGCGCAAAGCATACGCAACTGTGGTAGCCTTGGAGGACAATCTGAAGTAGAAAAACAACTTTAGTTGAGTGGTACCCGCTTCATTTCAATACAATGAAGTGGGTACCATGAATCTCTCAAAGGAAGGTTTATTGGATGCTCGAATCGCGTTATAAGTATCTTTTTCTTTTTCCAGGACTTTTTACCCTACTTGCAATCATCATTTTCCCCCTGGTTTTTACTTTTCGCCTGAGCTTTTCCAGTTGGGACGTAGTGGCGCCTGCGCTCGATTTTATCGGATTTGATAACTATGTCCGGGTTTTCCATGATATGCGTTTTTGGGAGTCTTTGGCCACATTAGGCACGGTAGTCTTTTCGGTTGTATCTGTTGAATATATCATTGGTTTTTCATTGGCCCTTCTGCTCTGGCAGGATATAGAAAAAAGTCGTTTTTTTAGAGTCTTGTTTATCATTCCTATGATGGCAACACCCGTTATTATTTCCGTTGTATGGAGGACCATATTTCATGAATCTTTAGGTCCCATAAACGACCTGCTTGCAATGTTAAACCTCCCTACGGTCCCCTGGCTTTCGAATTCGACCAGCGCACTGATAGCCGTTATCCTGGTTGATGTCTGGCAGTGGACATCATTTGTGTTTATCCTGCTGCTGGCAGGATTACTCTCATTACCTCGCGAGCCATATGAGGCAGCGGCAATAGATGGCGCCAGCCGTTTCCAGACTTTCTGGCATATTACGTTTCCCATGATGGCCCCCATATCCATCGGAATATTGATAATTCGCATTATAGAAGCATCCAAGATCATGGAAACAGTTTATGTCCTCACTTCGGGCGGGCCCGGTACTTCCACTGAAACATCGGCATATTATATCTTCATACGAAGTCTGCGTGAATTCCAGATTGGCTATTCCGCAGCAATGTCCATTGTTTATCTGTTAATGATGATCGTTGGCCTCACATTGATCGCCAAAGGCTTGACCAAAGTATTGATTCCCAAAGGAGCATGATAATGAGGACTTTTATTTATAAGGGATTCAAATATCTTGTACTCATATTATGGTCGGCCTTTGTGGCCGGACCTTTCCTGTGGGCCCTGAGTACATCGTTTAAGGATGATGCTGCGGTCGTATCCGGCGCGACCTATATCCCCTTTGTCGACTTTGAGCCATCCCTTGAAGGATGGAGTATCCTTTTCCGTGCTACTGAAGGCGTCAGTATTTTAGGACCATACATCTCCAGCATTATCGTTACTGTTGTATCAAGCTTGGTCAGCCTTGCGCTCGGTACGCTGGCCGCTTATGGGCTATCCCGTTTTACTTTTCGAGCAGGTCCCCTCGGGAATAAGGACATAGCATTCTTTTTTATTTCGCAACGCATCATTACACCGGTGGTGTTGGCCATACCCTACTTCCTTCTACTGAAAACGTTTCAGCTTTTGGATACCCACATCGGGTTGATTCTCATCTATATCGCCATGCTATTGCCGATCGTAGTGTGGGTGATGGTCGATTTTTTCAATAATATCTCCACCGAACTGGATGAGGCGGCGCTCGTTGACGGTTGTACACCACTGGGAGCTTTTTACAAGATTATATTGCCGGAATGTACGCCTGGCTTAGTGGTAACGGGACTTCTCTGCTTCATATTTGCATGGAATGACTTCTTCTTTGCCTTTACCCTAACTTTCGTTGACACTCAGCTTCTCCCTGTATCCATCGTAGCCCTGAATTCATCCAAAGTTCCCTGGTGGAGCCTGAGCTCCTCTTCGTTGGTTGCGATTGTGCCTTTAGTTTTTTTAGCCATATGGCTTGAACGTTATTTGACTCGCGGGGCATTACTGGGTGCATTAAAATAGACTAGCGTAGCTTCGCGATACTGGATGCTTGTTGTAGCGAAGCGGAAATCCCGTCTTTAGCGGGAATGCTGGTCGAAGATCCCGTCCGAGCTGGGATACTGGATACTCGCAAGAAGGAGGGGATGCGGCAAGAGAGCTGGAAGGTACTTCATTAAAGGTAGACTTAATAAAAGACAGTTAGATGAAAAGGATCTTCGGACTTAAATATTGTTCTTGTAAACACACAATATAAGAAAGGCAGTAGAATGGCAGAAGTACAGATTAAGGAACTATGCAAAGATTTTGGGAAAGTCAGGGCTGTGATTGATCTGAATCTTGATATACAGGACAAGGAAATGATTTGTTTTCTCGGGCCTTCAGGTTGCGGTAAGACCACCTCTTTGCGAATGGTGGCTGGCCTGGAACGTCCTACTTCTGGAGAGATATTTCTTGGAGGGAAAGATGTTACCCATATCCCGCCCAAGGATCGACACATAGCGATGGTTTTCGAAACCTATGCGCTATACCCACGAAAGACCGTCTTTGAGAATATGGCATTTCCATTAAGAATCAGGAAATTTTCAAATGATGAAATAAAGGCGAAGGTATTGGAGGCGGCAAAAATTCTGGATATCGAGGAGCTTCTCGACAGAGGTATTCGCCAGTTAAGTGGCGGGCAGAGACAGCGGGTGGCCATGGGCAGGGCAATCGTCAGAAAGCCTTCTCTTTTTCTAATGGATGAACCCCTCTCCCATCTCGATGCCAAATTAAGGACCCGTATGCGGGGAGAGCTCAAACGGCTTCAAAAAGATCTGGAAACGACAATGATCTACGTTACCCATGATCAGCTTGAAGCCATGTCCATGGCCGATCGAATTGTCGTGATGAATTCAGGCGTGCTACAGCAATTGGGTACACCTGATCAGGTTTTTAATAAACCGGTTAACGAATTTGTAGCCGGGTTTGTGGGTGATCCGCCAATCAATTTTATTGACGGACAGTGTACTGAGGAAAACGGGAAACTGTATTTCCAAAATGCTGTTTTGAAGATCGAGTTACCAGAAAAAACGGCTTCAAAAATAAGGGAAAAATGCCCCCACGGGTCTCTCCATATGGGCATTCGACCTTCCTATTTTAAGCTGCATCATGAGAGGCCGGATTTGCCCTCTATGCCAGCAGAGGTCTTTATCTCTGAACCTCTTGGAGAAGTGTTGGTTATCGATTTTTTGCTGGAGAAGAAAATTATCAAGGTGACAACGAGCCCGGATGTAAAGGCGAATATGGGTGAAACCATGTGGTTATCTTTTGATTTCAATAGGGTGCATTTTTTTGATGCCCAGAGCGGAGCCATCATTAACTGAGGCCCATTGCCGCTGGATAGGGGATTGCGTCTATAAAAAAAGGAGTTGGATATGTCTAAACCAAAAGTAGCGATTGTACGAACCGGTGATGTGAAGGGAAATGCAGAGTTTTTGGGGGGAAAATTTGTCCGCTACAACGAAGATATTACCCAGTTAAAGACAAAAATTGCCGAAACCATTGATTTGGCAGTAGGTGGTATTGACAACATCATAGGTGAGGGTGAGACAGTCCTGATTAAACCCAACCTTGCTTTTCAAGCTCCACCAGAGAGCTTTTCCGTGGTTGATCCTCGGGTTATAGAGGCCTTTGTTGCTTACCTGAAGGAGAGTTCCAGAGCTAAAGAGGTCTGGGTGGGAGACAACCCTTCGCTGGGACAGCAAGTGGGACGGGCCAGACCTGCTTTTGAAGCCGCCGGTATGCGACGAGCGGCTGAAAGAGGAGGTGCGGATCGCATCATTTACTTTGATGAAGAGGAGCTTGTGGATGTGGAGGTGAAAGGAGCCGTGCTGTTCCGCCACGCCAAGGTTTTTAAGCCTTTCTTGGATGCGGATCGGGTCATTAACCTGCCAAAAATGAAGACCCATCTGGCTGGGACAGTCACCTTAGGAGTGAAGAACTGGCAGGGCATCATCCCGAACGTGCACCCAAGCGGCGAACAGCAGGATGTTCACCGTCTGGACCTGGGTCAGAAGTGTGCCGATCTACTTCGTGTTCGTAGAGCTGATTTGACTTTTGTGGATGGGATCATTGCCATGGAGGGCCAGGGTCCGCACGCTGGCACACCCGTGGAGATGAACCTGTTTATCGCAGGAATGGACACGGTGGCTGTGGATGCCGTAACGGCCTATGTCATGGGCTTCGAAACAATAGAGATTCCAGCCGTTCGCATTGCCGCTACCGAGGGGTTAGGAGAGAGGGAGATTGACAGAATCGAAGTGGTGGGGACTCCGGTCGCTGATGTGCGCACCTTTTTCAAACGACCCATGAACGACCCCATTGGCCTGATCCCAGGTATTCATGTCATTGTCCAGCAGACATGTCCTGGATGTTTTGCCAACATACGGGGGGGGCTTGACAACTTCAATAATAATGTTGACACCAAAGACTTTATAGACAAAGCCGGCGAAATTTATATAGTTGCCGGCGGGGTGCCCGAATTCGAACCTGAGTGGGTTACTGATAAGCACCTGTTCATCCCCGGAGATTGCTGGAAGTATTTTCCGAGCAGAGAAAAGGTTGAAGAGGCCAAGAAGTTGGCTAAAACCGTAACTGAATATCCCGGATGCGCACCGGTCTACATCTTTGCCCAGCTCAACGGAGATCTCCAGGCGCTTTATCAGAAGTGTGGTGGTGTTCTGTGCCCGCAACCTGCATAAGTTTATTTTTCCTGGAACGAATTTGAGAATGGTACGAAAACTGTCGTGGCGAGAAGAGATCAGACTGAATACTGGTTAGATTTAGGATTAATGCCCTATGAGCCTGCGTTTGCCATCCAGGAGCGGATCCTGGAAGCGCGTATGAGGGACCGATTGCCATCCACGATAATCCTGCAGGAAAACTCATCTGTTTTCACCATTGGGCGCACGGGCAGCCGTTCAAATATACTGGCCTCTGCGGACGAACTGCAAAGATTGGGAATCGAGGTGCTGGAAGTAAACCGCGGAGGTGACATCACCTATCACGGCCCCGGTCAGCTCATCGTCTCTCCTTTGCTCTACCTGGGTGACGTTGACCTCAATGCCAACCAATACCTGCACCGCCTTGAGGACGTGCTCATAGATTTACTGTCAACCTTCGGGATTCGGACATACAAGAAAAAGGATTATCCCGGAGTCTGGTGGAATCAGGCCAAGATTGGTGCAGTGGGAATTGCTGTGAAACACGGCTATACCTTTCATGGCTTTTCCCTCAACGTCAATCTTGATTTGGCTCCATTCAACCTGATTAATCCCTGTGGGGTCAGTCAGATGCTCATTACATCCCTCCATCAAATACTCGGGCATGAGATTCCGATGGCAGAAATAAAAGAGAAACTTCATGAGATTATGGTGGAGACGTTTTCTCTCAGCATCAGGGATGTTTCCTGGAGGGAAGTCCAGGAGGTTTTGGTCTCTGGCAATGCCTGATCAATACGAGGAGGGTGTCCGAGGGAAGTCGGTTTATTCAAACATTGAAAACCTGTTCCTCCCCCGCTTAGCGGGATCTTCGATGGGCCAGGATTTTTACTTAAGGAGATAACATTATGAACTACGATATCGTTGTGCCCCCAACGGCCGATGGATCAGCAGAGGTCACCATCGTTTCCTGGCTAAAGGAGGTGGGGAGTCCTGTAAAAAAAGGAGAGGACCTCGCTGAAGCGACTACAGAGAAGATTACGCTGTACGTGACGGCACCGGCAGACGGCACCTTACATGAGATAAATGCCCCGGTCGGTGAAAAGGTTCGTGTGGGCCAGGTTATCGGTGTCATGGTCGGGTAGTCAGGAGGGACAGATGAGATTGGCAAACAAGGTCGCCTTGGTCACGGGCAGCAGCCGCGGTATTGGGCGGGAAATCGCTTTGGGATTGGCCCGGGAAGGGGCAGATATCATCGTGAACTATCATCAACGAGAGGAT
Source organism: Anaerolineales bacterium (assembly GCA_048636195.1). Taxonomy (GTDB): domain Bacteria; phylum Desulfobacterota; class DSM-4660; order Desulfatiglandales; family Desulfatiglandaceae; genus 4484-190-2. Next base: position 872 of record JAIVXD010000017.1, on the reverse strand, counting down.
GCGGCCCGCAAGACAGCCAGTGAGATTGAAGATATGGGACGGCGAGCCTTGGTGGTACAGGCCGGAGTGACTGTCAGTGCCGAAGTGAAGCAGCTTATCCAGACTGGGGTGGAGAAGTTGGGGAGATTGGATATTCTGGTTAATAATGCGGGAACGTTCCCCATTAAACCTTTTGCCACGGTGAGCGAAGAGGAATGGGATAAGGTCATGAACCTTGATCTTAAAAGCGTTTTTCTCTGTTGCCGTGAAGCATTGGCTCCAATGCGCCAGCAGCGCGAAGGGACTATCATTAATATAGCCTCGGTCTCCGGGCTGGTGGGGGCACTGGGTATGGTCCCATACTCAGCAGCAAAGGGTGGTGTCATAGCCTTCACCAAAGCGTTGGCCAGGGAGCTGGCTTCTCTTAACATAACCGTAAATGCTATTGCTCCAGGCATCATTGAGACGGAAACTACGTTGGAGGCCTTCCCGCCGGGGGCCCTGGAGGCATATAAAACCTACCAGGTTCCTCTCGGTCGACTGGGACGGCCGGAAGAAATTGTAGGGTTAGCGGTCTTTTTGGCCTCTCCCAATGCCTCCTATATTACCGGCCAGGTTTATGCTGTGGATGGCGGCTTTACGATGCAGTAAATTACCTCGCAGCGGAAACCGGTTTATCTTTTTTAGTTGGTTATTGTCTTCATTCCATTCATTTTCTGAAAAAACCAGCTTTTTCCAGGATGTGAGTTGCCGTTTCCAATGGCACATTACACATTGCCGCAGAGGGTTCTATCTGTTAGCAAGTATCTCCCTCGTTTTGCCGCCCAATTCTTCCATACCAAAGGGCTTCTGTATAAAGCCGGCACATCCACGCCTCAAGATCTCCTTCGCTT
>JAIVXD010000016.1:0-14956 GCA_048636195.1 Anaerolineales bacterium | reverse complement strand
CAAAGAAGAAGGGGTGCATCTGGAGATCGTAAATTTGATTATCCCAACTCTAAACGATGAACTGGGTAAAATAAAGGAAATGTGCGACTGGATTAGACACAACCTGGGGGAAGATGTTCCCTTGCATTTCACTCGCTTCTTCCCTGCCTATAAGTTGACTAATTTGCCCTATACACCGGTAAAGACCCTAGAGGCTGCAAGAAGAACCGCTCAAGAAGCAGGATTGAAATACGTCTATATAGGTAATCTTCCCGGACATGAAGGCAATAATACCTATTGCCCACAGTGCAATGCGAGACTGATTCATCGTATCCATTTTATGGTAATGAGTAACAATATAAAAGGAGGAAGATGCAGTTTCTGTCAATATAAGATCCCTGGTATCTGGGATCTGGAGGAACGACCCCACACCTACCAGTAAATGTAGATTTGCAAGTGATTTTTGATGGGCCGGCTTATTCCTTTTCCTTTCTATCCCGGACATCTGTTTCAGAATTTTTCCGAGATTGTCCAGCTCTCTGCCATATCATCGTCCGGATGGATTTCGAGCTCGCCCGCTAAGGCGACGTTGTACTTTCTCCTTCTAATCCTAAGCGGGTGCCCATTCCGCAAAACTTCAGACTACTAAGAAACCTACAATACTCGCCAACTGAAGACTTCTGCTATGACACTGAAATTTCTGCATTTTCCAGTATCGATCTGCAAGTCATAAGGTTTTTGAGCTTCTAAGGCTTATGACTAAAACATCAAGTAGAAAGCTTTCTGACATCTTTCGAATGTAAGGCTTCGATAAGCAACCGTTGGCCCTAACAGTGTACTCAATTGATCTAGAATTGGAAGGTTTTGAAACGCCCGAAGAATCAAGGTTGCTAAAACAATACTGAAAAAATCTTGGATATCTTTGCGAAGTTGATCGGCAAGATCCGTTTTTGTCTTATTTTTTTTAACATACGTTCCATTGAGCCGCTTCACATAATTTTGATCGAAAACAGCCGGCCTCGGCTTTACGTTTTTCAATTCGGATCGGATACCATTCAGAATTTCCTTTTCCAATACCCCGACCTTTATTGCCGCCTCATACATGTCATCCGGGAAGATATCCCAGCCTCCGAAAACCAGATCATTAAGATCGGCTAATGGAACAAAATCTTTGATGAATGGGATCCGTTTATCCGTACGTTTGCCAAGTCGAATAGTCCCCATTTGGGTAAGTGAACCAATTGGTTTTCCGAGACCTTTTTGAACTGCATAAACACCTGCCACAAAGGTCGTCGCTACAGCACCCATGCCTGGGGTCAACACGCCAAGTTTTCCGGTAGCTGGTTTGATCTCGATTGTTTTTACCATCACGATTTACCTCATTTTAATTGGTTTATAGCCTTATAGACTGACGCATTTTGCTGCTGGAGGTGTTATTGTCAAGAGGTCGGTCCTGCCAACCTGTTCTTGACACCCAATGAGCTTTGTCCTATGCTGCCGTGATGTTGCATGAAAATCACTTATAGACAATTTTACAAATCAAAGGTTTACATGCCGACCCCGACACAACAACCATATAGTGTTACGGTGGAGAGCTTCGAAACTCTTTTCACTTATTGGCGCAATTCAGATTTGTCTCTGAAATGGGATTGTTTTTTTGTATTGCCCCCCTGGTTAAAAGTCTGGTGGCGTACATTCGGCTCTACCTCTGAGATGTATCTTTGTGCAGTAAAACATGCGCAAGAAGTTATCGGTATAGCACCGCTTTTGCTGAAACACGCAACCGTATCATTTATGGGCAGCACAGATGTTTGTGATTTCCAGGATTTTATTATCACCCCCGGAAGGAGTAATGATTTTTTCAATGTGCTGCTTGACGATCTGAGCGGTAAAGGCATCACCGCCTTAGATTTAAAGTCTGTGCGCCCTGATTCAGCAACCATGCGGGGACTTGCGGATATTGCCACAAAGCGCGGATGCGGGGTCATATGCATCCAGTCGGATGTTTCTTTCGAGTTGGATTTGCCCACAACGTGGGATGAATACTTGCTCCAGCTAAAGGGCAAACAGCGACATGAAATACGGCGCAAACTGAGACGATTGCAGGAAGCCGGAAATATTTCCTATCGTGTTGTCGAAGAGGTCAAGGAGGTAAAAAAGGAGATAGAAACCTTTTTTGAGCTGTTCAGATTAAGCAGAGAAGATAAAAAGACCTTCATGACTGATAAGATGGCCTCGTTTTTTCGGTCATTGGCAGAGATTCTGGCAGCTGAAAAGATGTTGAAACTCTTTTTCATGGATATAAATGAAATACCGGCCGCAGCAGTATTGTGTTTTGATGATAATTCGAGCGTATATCTTTACAATAATGGATTTGACATTAGATTTAATTCACTGAGTGTCGGTACACTGTGTAAGCTTTTCAGCATCAAAGACAGCATCGAAAATAGCAGACATAAATATGATTTTTTGAAAGGCGCCGAATCTTATAAATATCGCCTGGGCGGTAAGGAAGTGCCTTTGTACGAATGTAAAATTAATTTACAATAAAAATGATATAAAGCAGCCATATAAACCATCTGCAGCACGGATTCCGGCTTAATGTTGAAAGGAAGCTCTGGTGGAAGAAGAAAAATTGAATGTTGCGATGTTTAGTATTCATTCCTGTCCGGTCGGAGAGTTGGGAACAAAAGATACCGGTGGAATGAATGTTTATATTCGTGAACTTGCCGGCGAGTTGGGCAACAGAGGACATCGCGTCGATATTTATACCCGGGTTCACGATCCCAATGATCCGCAGGTTATCCACCTGAACGAAAATGTACGCGTTATTCATTTGCGTGCCGGCAAAAACGGCTATATGCATAAAGTGGCGATTTATCCTTACCTTGATGATTTTACCGGCACTTTAGAAAATTTTATTTTGCGGGAAAATCTTCATTACGATCTGATCCACAGCCATTACTGGCTCTCGGGTCAGGTCGGCCGATGGGCCCAGGCCCGTTGGAATGTGCCCCACATGCTGATGTTTCACACCCTTGGCGCCGTCAAAAACACCACCGGCGTGGGGGAGGAAGAACCTTTGCTTCGCATTACGACCGAAAGGCAAATAGTCCAAAATTGTCATCGCATTATTGCAGCCACTGAAAGAGAAAAATCCGAACTGATGCGATTTTATTGTGCCGAATCGGGAAAAATGAACGTGGTTCCCTGCGGTGTGAATATGGAGGTATTTCAACCCGTAGACAAAGGGTCTGCCCGCAGACAGTTGGGTTTTTCGGATGATGAAAAAATAGTTTTGTATGTCGGGCGATTTGCAGCTTTAAAAGGCATCGACCGTTTGCTGAAAGCCATGACACATTTACGCCACCACAACGGGCTCAAACTGGTAATTGTCGGCGGTGATGGTCATGGTGCACCTGAATTTGAAGCCATTCAACGCCTGTCCTCTGAATTAGGCATTAATGATATGATATCGTTTATCGGCAGAATAGAACAAGGCGACCTGCCGCCGTATTACAGCGCAGCGGACCTCCTGGCGGTACCGTCATATCACGAGAGCTTTGGCCTTGTGGCTCTGGAAGCACTTGCCTGCGGGACGCCAGTGGTCGCAACGGAAGTGGGTGCCATGAATAGTGTTATCTGTGAAGGTAAAACAGGTAGCGTTGTGGCGGATTCCAGGCCACAGGCATTTGCGAGGGCCATCCATGATTTTTTTTCAAAGCCGCGTCATGCAATGGAATCAGCGGATTCAATTCGTAATTCGGTTCGCCAATTCAATTGGTCCCATGTTGCGAAAGCCATGATTGAAAAATACGAGAGCATGCTTGCTGATTTTAATTTTTCGAAAATGAAGGTTTTAGGTGCCCGGGCACAAGCGGCTCAATCCGGCAGGACCGCCATTTTGTAGCCTTTCAGCCGGGTTGATTGAGAAGTATTGACCCTTTCTCCAACACCACCGGGCCACATCTGATTCCAACAATAATTCCCTCTTTGTCTCGAGGTTAACAACCTCGGTTGAATTCGAAACTGAGAAATTTTGTCAAATCATCTTTCAGCGCAGCTGCGGTGGTGAAAATGATCCCTTGAATTCCCAGTTTCCGGGCGGCCTCAACATGCTCTGGGGTGTCGTCAATAAAGACGGCCTCCCCAGGCTCGACGCCTAATCGCTCAAGCGTTAGCTTGAAAGCGGCAGGGTCGGGCTTGATCATACCTTCATCCCCCGAACAGAACACCACTTCAAACAGGTCGCGCATCTCCCAATCAGCCAGCCGGCGCGTTAAATCCGGGGGTGCGTTTGAAAGAATGGCCAGTTTATAGTGGCCGCGTAGTTTCCGGATCAAATCCAGCACGGCTTCGTTGATTGCTTCATCGGCGTGATAACGGCGGCGAAAATGATTAACTTCATCAGCCGTGTTTAATCCAAGCTCGGGTCCGATCAGATGCCAAAATTCTTCTGTTGTTTTGCGGCCAAGCAGGGCATCTTGCCAGGCCTGGCTGTCAAACATGATGGAATTGATCGTATCGGGATCCAGGCCCAATTTGATTTCGTAGGACCGAAACAGGGAGAGCGGTTTCTGGGCGGTTATGACCCGCCCAAAATCAAAGATAATGGCTTTTATCATATCTATATTAACTTCTTTTCATACCATTCTAAAATCATCGATTCTTTAAATCCGACCGATTCATAAAGTCCGCGAGCTGCAGGATTTTTTTTATCGACAGTTAACTCAACCCGGCAGATATTGTTGCACCTCAAATATTTTAATCCCGCCAACAACACTTTTTTGCCGATGCCCTTGCTGCGATATTCCGGAACCACACCCATCATATGAATTAGCCCTTTGTTTTCTTGAGGGTCCGGGCCGGCTATAAGGATTTTTCTGGTCCAGCAATACCCGACCGGTCTATCTCCCTTGTAAGCCATGGTGACGTCTTCAGGGGAGCAGCCGCTCAAGTTGAGACGGTAGACGATATCCTCTGTGGTATTGGGGTTAAATCCCCATGAGCCGGTAAAGCAGCGGTTTTGAAGCCCTGTCAATTTGTCTTCTTCCCCGTGCTGAAGTGTTCGCATGTTAAATTCATGCGGGTTGATATCAGGCAAATGGGTATTGTAAATGTCCAGCTTTAATTCCAGGAAGTAGCGGAAAAATCGAAAATCCAAGTCCGACATTAAGCTTTTAGCTGCCGTATTCGTTTCCGGCACATTAATCTGGGCTACTTTAACACCTGAATTTTTGGCATGCTGTAGGGCATAACGGCACAACCTGGTGGCCACACGCTCTTTTCGGTGCTGTTGATGGACCAGGCCTTCCACCAACGCGCGTCCAATTTCTAATTCCAGGAAGACGCTTATAAAGCCGATGATGCCGCCGGCTATTTCTGCAACAAATAAATCCCTTTCAGGGCAATATTTTGGAACTGCCAGCTCTTCGGCGAGATGTTGCGGTGAAAGAAGCTTCCCGGAGGGCTCACTTTTTTCTGCTTCCATTCGAAAACGGACATAGTTATCAAAATCGTTGTGCTGATAATTTCTGATCGTATATGTGTTTTTGCTCATTTTATTGAAGTCTTTTCAATACCCTATCCGCTTGCGGCGAGGTGGTTAATCGCAATTATAGAACTTAGTTCGCTTGGCTCATCCCGTCTACAGTGGAGGAATAAAGGGCACGAAGTGAAGCTTTAGCACTATAGCGGAATGACGGAATATTGGGTTTCTATTTCATCTCGCTGAAAAATATCACAATTCATAAGATAAACCAATCATGGAAAAAATAAATATTTTTGCTTCTTTCATTTCGTGTTTTGATGATTATTTATTAAAGATTAACGATACAAAACCAGTGAATGATGCTCAGGAGGTATACGATGACAATAAAGGTTGATGTATTGGTGATATCCCCGCATCCGGATGACGCGGAATACGGGGTTGCCGGCACGGTGGCACGTTGGACGCGGGAAGGCAAGAAAGTCGTCTACGTCGTGTGCACAAATGGTGACAAAGGAACCACTAACCCCGATATGAAACCGGAAGATTTGATTGAAATTCGAAAAAAAGAACAATTGGCCGCAGCTGATGTGCTGGGAGTCAGCGAGGTAATTTTTTTAGGGCTCCCGGACCAGGGTCTTGAAGAAACACCACAATTTCGCAAGCAAATTGTGCGCTTAATACGGCAATATCGGCCGAAGATCGTCGTCACCGTGGATCCCTATCGGCGCTATATTTGGCATCGAGATCATCGCATTACAGGTCAGGTGGTATTAGACGCCGTTTTCCCGTATGCCAGAGATCACCTAGCTTACCCAGACTTAATTGAGGAGGGGTTGCAGCCGCACAAGGTGAAGGAAATGTTGTTTTGGGCATCGGAGGACATCAACTATCGCTCCGATATCACCGCTACATTTGATCTTAAAGCCGAAGCCCTGCGATGTCACCGGAGCCAGATGCAAGAACGGGAGGATCCCAACTCGGACGGCTGGCTCAGGCAGCGGTGCCAAGATATCGCCAAAGATGAGAATTTTGACTTAGGAGAGGCATTTCACCACATTGAAATAACGTGGTAAAGCGTACTGAATATTGTGTTCTTAGTTAAGAACTTTTGTTTTTTTTCAAAAAAAGATATGGATATTGAAGTGGGGAATTCTATCCATCGAGAGCCTCAAGATAGATCGACGGTGCCGAACGATACATTAATAGACAGAGCAAGGCGATACCATACTTCGACATTCGAAATTCCTTGTTCGATATTCGATATTGAAATTCAACATCTCCGTTTTGCGGAACCGACTACTATTTTAAAAAACCAATTTGGTTCCGGCACGCCCAGGTTATGATGACAGCCAAACCACATCCCCACAGAGATCCGGATCATGTGGCTTAGAGGTAAAAGCCTCAAACTCCTGTTTTTCCTTTTTCAATACCGTACCATCTCCATGGCCGGGATACACCTGCGTTTCATCCGGTAATGTAAAAATCTTGTTCGACAACGATGCGACAATTTGTTTAAAGTCGTCTGAAGACCATGTTTTCCCCGGTCCCCCGGGAAAGATAGTGTCGCCGGATATTAAATAGCTACCTGTCAGAAAACATAGGCTACCCGGCGTATGGCCCGGCGTATGCAGTACTTTGAGTTGAATTTCGCCGAACGAAATTATATCGCCGTCATTTAAAAATTGTTCCGGCTTTACAGGGAAGCCACCGGCATCGTCTTCGTGAGCAGCAAGCGGAACATTTAAGGCTGATTTCAATGCAGCCAGCGCCTCGACATGATCCATGTGATTGTGGGTCATCAGGATATATTTCGGATGGGTTCCTTCAAGTCGTTTTAAAACTTTTTCGGCATCGCCGGGAGCATCTACAATTAAGCTGGCACGGGTTTTTGAGCAGATCAAAAGATAGGAATTGGTGCCGAAAGGCCCCAGACTAAGTCTCTCAATTTGGATGCTGTCATCTTTCACGATTACTGACATTTGACCCTCCTATTAAGGTAAATCGAAAACAATTGTCGGTGTGTGGCTATTAATAAAAACAAATCAATACGGTATTGTAATCATTTAAAAGTATCTCTTCCGAAGAAAGTCCTTCTAGGACTTAGGTAATATACATTGTATCTACCCTGTCCCGGCGTTTTAGAAATTCAAGTCGTTCACCCTTTTTTACGTGCATCAAAAAGTGATCCTGTTCGGAGTGTGGCTTTTTGGGCCTTACGTTTTTACGTCGCCTCTTCATGTTATGCGCCCCTTGGTCTCAACTTCATTCCATTAGAGTAAGAAAAGTATGGGGTAATGAAAATATAACATTATTTATCAGTCAGCAAGACTAAACTTGTATCCAATGCAAGCTGACTGCTGCGTTGCACCGCTTGGCTAACCGCCGTGAAATTGGAGGTCTGAATTGAGTACTGATCAACACCCTGTTGCAGATACTGCGATCGCTGTTATCTGGCTGAAAGTGGGCTTAGATGTGGTGCCAACCGACACCTGGACCATATAAATTCAGTAAAATTTCACCCGAAACTATCTCTTGCAAAATCAAAAAGAGTTATAAAAAGCTGTGTTTTTAGGTTTATGCTCCCAATATTGGGGTGGGTATATCTGCTATTAAATCACAGACCAAATAAAGCATTTGATATCAAATGGATACCCAACAATGTATGCTTTAATCAAGTCATCCAAATTAAACTGACCCACCGCAATATCTTGTACAAGATCTGTTAACCGAAATTACACCAAACAGTCAAACATACTGCTAATTGTTGAATCACCGTATTTTTAAGTATTCGTATAGTAACCATACATAAATCCCATGCCCCAAAAGTCCAGGTTACGATAAGAACGGAGAAGCCACCTTGGTGTGCAGCTTACTGTTACAATACAGAAGAAACCAAAGGTATGTAAATTTCAGTATCGTAAATGAAACCTTTACTCCGGGCCCCAAAGGATTTAAGATATCTGTAACCCGTTGATATTTGGTGATTTGGCAAGAAGTGTCAGGTGGTGAATCTGTCAAATTTTGAGCTGATTCCATTTGACATCACAGGTTTACTCAGACCTGTGGTGGTATCAATGTATCCCAAGTCGACAACACCCTGGGATAATCACGCAGAGCCACGAAATGGACTAACCGGAATGGATTTTCGTAAACACTGGATCAACCTTCTTCACAGAGCAGCGACAGGTACCAAAAAGACCCGGACACTTCTAATGCCGATCGGCTTGATTATCTTTGGCGCGTTCACATCACTGTTCGTGTTCGCCGCAATTTTTGTTGACAGGCTGCTAAGCCTGCCCCATCTCCTGCCGGAGGGTGCAAGATTTCCAGTATCAATTCCGCTGATAGTGGTAGGGCTCGCCGTTACGGCTTGGTCTGCGTTTCACTTTCTGAAAGTGCAAGGAACTCCAGTCCCCTTCAATCCGCCCCCGAAAGTGGTCAACACAGGGCCCTACCGGCACGCGAGGAATCCTATGCTTACGGGAGTCTTCCTTTTTTTGTTCGGTATAGGATTCAGTGTCAACTCTGTTTCACTCGTGTTCTTCTTCACACCACTTTACGTGTTGATCAATGTGTGGGAACTAAAAAAGATCGAGGAGCCTGAACTTATAAAGCGTTTGGGCGATGAGTATATCGAATATCGAAGGCATACTCCGATGTTTATTCCGGGATGCAGATCAAGATCTAAATAGCATGCTTAACAACTCGGTGAAACGGTACCGAATTTGCGGCGAGTGCGCAAGGTGAGATTGTCCTCATGCGGCTGATCATTGATTCTCACCCATCCATCGTAACATTCACCCTACAACTATTTCACTACCTTATACCCGCTTTTCTCCCAATCTATTATACCGTGTTTGAGATTGTACAATTTCTTAAATCCATTCCTATTGAGAATCTCAGCAGCAACTGTACTGCGGTTTCCTGAACGACAGTATAGAAGGATTTCTTTCCCTTTATACTGTTCGATTTCCGAAAGGCGTATCTCAAGCTGTTGCAGGGGGATAAGCCTTGAGTCTTCAATGTGCCCCCCGTAGTATTCATTCGGTGTTCTTACGTCGAGAATTAGGGGACTAGATTCTTCAATCAACTCTTTTGCCTGCCTCGCATTCAGTTCGAGGTATTCCGTATCACCCTGCGCTTTATATTGCATCACAACGATCTGTCCGTAGCGTGCGCCATCACCAGTCGGGCAGTTTCCATTGCAAAAGATTGGGAAGACACCAATATTCTTTGCTTTAAAGGTGACTTTTAGATCCTCACCTGGAATAGCCTCTTTTGAGACCTGAAATGCTGGAATATGGATCGAATAAGGGTAATCAATTTTTTCTATGATGAGTTTGACGGTCTCTCCGCGGAATACATAGATATTGTCAGGTGTGGTAGCTGTCGAGAGTTTAATGATGCGGACCCCCTCTATTATCTCTCCATTTGGTAGGTCACTTGTTTGTCGAGAACCCTCCCGTGCAAAACGGTTTATTGCCCTCACATAGGTCCCCTTCGGTTGCAGCCCAATGAGGGAATGTACGAGTATTTCATTTTTGATGAATACGACATATGGGATACCGGAGACACCTAATGCGCTGGCCACACCAGTGTTTTTATCTATATCCATTTTGTAGAAACTAGCCTTGTGGTTGTTCTCTTGGGCGATTTCCTCAAGCATGGGAGAGAGTATCTTGCAGGGAAGACACCAATCTGCATAGAGATCAATTACCAAGAGTTGATCTCCGGAGGACTCTATTAACTGCTTGAAATGATCAGGAGTTTCTATGCGTTTGACAAATCTTACCTCATTTTTGATTGTATTTCTTTCTTGTGCGTTCACCTCCGAACAGGAACTTACCAGCGTGAAAAAGGCGATCAAAAGGATTAGCAAGGGTGACCTTTCCCATACTTGAACAGTAAACTTTCCGGCATGATCTAATTTAACTTTTCTATACATTCAAGACTCCCTTTTAAGGTGGCTTATCAAAGAAAATGTTTTGACGACTCAGGTATCCTAAGTCTTTAGGTAATTTACACCCAACTATCAAATAAGAAGCTCTCCCAAACCGTAAAGTGTCAAAGTGTAGGTCCCATGTTTTATCTCACCCTTTACAATCCCCATCGAGAACCCCCGACGATCCAACTGGAAATGACTTTGAGATCTGATAATTTAATCCTGAAAGAACTGCGTCCTCTCTGCCATTGACCGCTCCAGTGAATCGGCCATCTGTATGATCCTTTTGCTTGCACCCGCTTCTTTACACTAACTTCAAGATCCTTCAGTCTGACAGTTTCTCCTTTATGGAAGAAGAAACCCTCGGAATTGCCTGTTAGGGCTTTCAGTACAGGACTCTGGTGGGTATGGATTCCAATTTGTGCTCTCTATTCTCGTAGGCGCCGTTGCCAGATACGTTGATCCAGCCCCTATGCTCATCATGCATTACGACAAAGTGTTCCGCCTGCCAAGTGTCACCATCTCTTCCGCGATTATTATCGAGTGCGAAGGCGACTTTCCCGTATTCATCCTCTCCAATAAATGAAAAATAATCTGAATAATAGAAGACCTCAGAAGTGGCATTAAAAAGATGAGAGTCTGATCCTACAGAGCCAATGTTACAACCAATGAGAACAAAACCTAAGGCTAAAGCTGTGAGATTGACAGCATTCCAGCCAAACAGACAGCGCTCTAATCATTTCCGAAAGAAATTAGTTTTGGACATTGACTAACTCTCGCTACATTCTAAATAGGTAATATATGTGACCAAAGGCAGTAAATCTAATTCTCCTGAATTTTCAATAACATATTGGCATGGTCCTAGAGAAAAAACAGACTCACGAATCACGAGAAATGTTCTTCAAAATACTTCCACTCTGTAAGAGACACCACCTCCTCCGCTCACGAAAAAGAAGTACTTGGAGTCCAACGGAAAAATAAATGATGTCTCGAATAAGCAGTTGCCCCACAGAGGACGTGTAGCCTGGCTCGCCAAAAGAAAAGCAGCCGCAATCAAATTCCTGACCTCTAATTAGATTAATGGATAGGGCAATGATAAAAGCGAGAAGCATTCCATTTGTAATAAGTGCAGCAGACCGAGGGTAGATGCCGAGGATGAGAGCAACACCCGAGAAAAGCTCTAAGAACGGCAGGATGATGGCAATTAGGTTTATGGTAAAATCCGGAAAAAGATAGTAGCCGTAAATTATTTTTGCGAAATAATCCGGCGCAGGGATTTTGTGAGAGCAGGCATAGAGAAAGGTTATCCCAAGGAACCAACGTCCCGCCAGTTCTAGCCACGTACTGAAAAATAACCTTTTTAGTCTACTATTCAATTGGGTAACCTTCTTCAACCCAGCCCGGATAGCCATCAACAAAGACTCTTACATTGGTATAGCCCTCATCGATAAGGATTTGGGCGAGTTCGTGACTGTCATCACACTCCCTGCCAAAGCAGTAGGTAACGATCATTCCTGACTCCGGATATTTCTTTAAAAAATCATCAATAAGCTCTTCAAATTGATCTATCGGCAGTGACACCGCACCTTTAATGTGACCATCTTCGTAAATCTTTCGAGCGCGGCCGTCTACAAAAACGGCTTTTCCGCTGTCGAAGATTTCTTTGGCCACTCGTGTGCTTTGTATCTCCAGTTCATGCGCAACCACATCGTTTTTTGGTTTGGCAGTAATAACTCCGAGTGTTGTGTCCCAATCACCGAAAAAGGCGATCCCTCTGGGAGAAAGAGAATTTACAGTGAATGCGGTAAAAACGCCTATCGCTATGAGAACTAAAAGCTCTTTGGAGATAGATTTGAAAGGCATAGGGGCATTTCCTTGAGTGATCGTCATTTTTGCTCCAATTTATTCTGTAAAGCCACTGAGAGCTATTCTACCTCAGGTTTAATCAGTGAAAATGAGTGAATCTTGATCATCACAAAATGTTAAAGAATCCCGGCTAAAGTAGAGGATGGAAATCCTTAATCAGTGTTTCGGCCCCATTATGCACTCCTATTGCAATATGTACCCTTTACCAAATGGATAACATAGTAAGGGGATAGTCCATCTGGATTGAAGTTGCCCGCAGCACGGCTTCGGCGAGCTCAGTAAAGCCGCTGCTGGAAATGCGCTCGCTCTGTTTTTTGAAATTGCTTTCGCACGAAAAGAAAAAAGTTTGACAATGATACCACGTTGTGGTACACATGTCAACAAATAGAAATACACTTCTGAAGGGAAGCATATTCTTTGAGAAATGCGCTATGACAGCGAATATTTTTGGTCGCTGCGTTGCTGCTATAGGCCTATGGCTGCGGCAGTGATGCAGATACCGCGGTGGTTGATTTCTCAAAAACGGTCGCTGTGAAGCAACAGCCTCGGTCTTTGTCAATTTCCTGATTTTTAGTGGTTTCCCATCGCCTTTTCATTGAATAGACAGCCCATCAAATGGATACTTTTTATTCACATGGATACGCTTCAGCAACAGTAGTTGGATACTTTGTATCCATATTTTTCTCTTCTCTCCCAAGAAAACAGCACTTCCATTTGTAATGAATTTAGATAACAGATGTAAAATTAGATAGTTAAATATTCATTGGCACTATTTGGCACGCTTATTGATCAATCAAGTTTTCGAATTCCGATTTTATCGGGATTTTATGGGACGTCCCGCCGTGGGAGGGACTCAAAAGAAGGAAAAAATCTTGCCTTCCGCGGAAGGCGTTGAAAATTAAGGAGAATGCTATGAATGACAAAAAAAAGATTTGGAAAAAAACAGCCATCATAGGCTGGACTTTGGTTTGCCTGATTGTCGGATTTACTGCCGCCACAATGCTCGATCCGGTTACGGCGCCAATGGCACAAACAAGCTCGGTGCTGCCGAGCGCCCCCGGGTCTTTTTCTCAGTTGGCCAAGAGCGCCAGCCCATCAGTGGTGAATATCAGCACGGTAAAGGTGATAAAGAGGCATGGACAGGGGCACGGACAGTCCCCTTCGCCTTTTGGCCCCAATGACCCCTTCAAAGACTTTTTTGACCGGTTTTTCAAAGACCAGATGCCCAAGGGTTTTAAACAGCAAAGTCTCGGCACCGGTGTTATCATTGATAAAGAAGGGTTCATTTTGACCAACAACCATGTGGTGGAACAGACGGATGAAATCAAGGTGAAGCTGGCCGATGAAAGGGAATTTACCGCCAAAATCGTCGGCCGCGATCCAAGGACCGATCTGGCCCTTATCCGCATCGAGCCGGACAGCCCGCTCACTCCGCTGCCCTTAGGTGATTCGGACAAGCTGGAGATTGGAGACTGGGTGGTTGCCATAGGAAACCCTTTCGGCCTGGGCAACACGGTTACTGCGGGCATTGTGAGCGCCAAGTACAGACAGATCGGCGCAGGATCCTACGACAACTTTATCCAGACCGATGCCTCCATCAACCCCGGGAACAGCGGGGGGCCTCTTCTGAATACTGCCGGAGAAGTGATCGGGATCAATACGGCCATCTTCTCCGGGAGCGGCGGAAGCGTCGGCATCGGGTTTGCCATTCCCATCAACATGGCCAAAGACCTTCTTCCCCAGCTCAAAAAAGGGAAGGTGGTCAGGGGCTGGCTGGGTGTGATGATCCAGAAGATTACGCCTGATTTGAAGGAAAAACTGGACCTCAAAGACGAAAAGGGCGCTTTGGTGGCGGATGCCCCTCCAGGTGGGCCGGCGGACAAGGCGGGCATCAAGCGGGGGGACGTAATCGTCTCCTTTGATGAAAAGGAGATCAAGGAAATGAAGGATCTCCCTTATATCGTGGCATCAACCCCTGTCGGCAAGACCGTAACGGTGGAGGTCATCCGGAAAGGCCGAACAAAGAGCATTCAGGTGGAGATCGGAACGCTGGAAGAGGAAAAGGAAACTCCCCAGGTTGCCGAAGCTGAACCCTATCTCGGCATGACCTTGAAAGAGCTTACGCCTGAACTCGCCGGAAATCTGGGCCTTTCTGAAACCAGCGGTCTCGTTGTGGTTCAGGTGGAAAGCAACTCCCCCGCCGCAGAAGCGGGCATGAAACCCGGGGATATCATTCTGGAAGTAGACCAGGTACCGATGAAAGATCTTGAGCAGTTCATCGAAAAGACCAAGAACTTTAAAGCGGGAGATACGATTCTCTTCTTGACAAAGCGCCGGGGGGCTACCCTTTATCTGACACTAAAAACAAGAGAGTAAACACCCATGGGGTCATGCCGGACATCTTTTTTTGACTTGAACTTAGTTCGCCTCGCTCCTAATTGGAATGTTGGAATGTCGAAGATTCCGCCCCTGCGGGATGGAATAATGGCCGATCGAGCAGGCAAAGAAGACGGTACCTCGGATTTGAAAGGTCCGGAAGAACCACAGGTAATTACGGGGGAGCATTAAGGGTTTGTTAATGCTCCCGATTACGCTTCGGCCTCTACCTACAGAACGATGTCCGGGTGGAGTCGCTCCCCGACCCGGATTTGCCATGCTATCCACGATCCGTTTCCTGG